>JACRDE010000578.1 GCA_016212935.1 Desulfomonile tiedjei
CTGTTCCGCTCGGTTTGGATTCCCCGGTTTCCCACCGTGATACGGAAACGCCCCCCACATTCAGAATAGTCGCCCACTCCTGCTGAGAGAAATCCATCTCAGCACGGAACTTCTTGATAGACTCCTGCGAAAAGACAACCTTTTTCGTTTGAATTATCACGTGAGTAGCATATAGTCCAGAGTTAAATTAAACATTATTTCAAGATAACATATTTTGTTAAACAGATACAATTGAAGAGCGGTAACCCTGCACTTGTGCGGGTGAGAAGACCGCTCCTAAGTGTGTCATTTCGATCTAAGCTAAGCAATCTCAATGACTTATAGTGCAGAAGTCTGAGATTGTTTCGTCGCTTTGCTCCTCGCAATGGCACCCGAAACGAATCGCTCAATTTGGGTTACAAAGAAGGTCCCCCCAATCTCGCTCTTTTGAGAGCCAATTGGTATCACGCCCTATTTGTGAGTATCAACCTTCACTCCTGTTCGGAAGATTATGGCAGCGACCACCAGTAACGCAGCCACAACCGCAAACGGTATACGGTAGTCAGTGCCCGAACCGACTACTCCAATGAGAAATCCGGCCAGAAGCGGACCTGAGGCGTGTCCGACATCGAAGATCGTTCCGAAGGTTCCCATGGCTGAGCCCAGGTGGTCTTCTCTGCAGAAATCAGCCACCAGAGCTGCTGCAGAAGAGGTCACAACAGCTTCACCCAAGCCGAAGAGCGCAGCCAGCAGGAGAAGAGAGCTGAAACTGGTGAACCACGGTATTAAAGCGAACGGTACCGCACAAACGAATATCCCCCAAAAGAGCAGGCTCTGGCGACCGTGTCGGTCCGATATGCGTCCCATGAGAGGTTTGGTCAGGACCGTCACCGCCATCTGCACACCCCAGAGGAGTCCGGCTTGGAAGGCACTGAATCCGCAAACCATGACCGTGTAGATAGGGAGGAAGGCTTCTAATGCCCCCACAGAGAGGTTCTGCACGCCTTCCATGTTACTCGTTAGTAAGACCCTCTTGTCCATGAGGATCTCTCGCACTCCGGTACGGAACTTCGTCCATACCGCCCGGAAAGTCTGCCCGTCATCGTGGGTGGGGGAGTCCCACCGTCCGTGCATCACCCACAGGGCGATCAGAAAGGACGCCATGCCCATCACCGCCACTACTCCGTAGATGATGTGAAAATCGCGGAGGGTAGGCTCCTGGCCACCGGAAAGCCATGACAAAAGGAAGCCGCCGAGCGGAGCCCCGACCAAAGTTCCCATGATGGTCACTGAAGAAAACCACGAAAGCATCTCCCCGCGCTTGTCCCCTGCCACGCTGACCACCACGGCCATAACCACAGGGCCGTAAATCGCTGTTGCGAATCCATGTAGGAATCGGACCGCAACCAGCGCCTCGTACGATGAAACGAACAAATACGCGAAAGGCACGAATGCGAACACTGCCAGCCCCATGAAAAGCGTTCTGGCCCGACCGATGACATCGGACAGAACCCCAGCAGGCATCTTGAAGAAGATCCCTGTCACTGTGGAGATGGCCACGGCAAAACCTACGGCCTCAGGGCCTGCACCCAAGGAAGCGGCAAAGAGGGCCAAGACCGGGGTGCGTGCCAAGCCATAGGAAGCCCTGGCGAGAAATCCGACGGCAAACAGGCCGTTAAAGGTACCAGGTAAGCCGTGAGCCGCTGTGGCACCGTTGGCAGTATGCGCGAGAGCCTTTGTATCAGAGCCGCTCATGGTAACTCCCTTCTGCACGCGTCACGTAAGAGCCTTTGTCAGGCCCTGGATTTCCTCGTGAATCCGAATGAGCCGTCTCATGGGCCTGTCGCCCTTGGCTAGCTTCGGATGCCGCTCCAAAATCTCTGGGAATTTCCCCTCTGCCTCCGCTTCAGAGGAGACGATTCCATCAGGATGCGACACAATGTCCACAAGTTTGTCCGCATAGATCACGATCTTCTCTTCGAGAGTTTTTGCGCTGTAATCCTTGGGAGGCAGCCCCAGTTCAACGGCTTCTTCCTCGGTCATTCCAGCTTTCACGTGTTTTTCCATGATCGCTACGATTTCACTCGGGAGTCTCAGCTTTCTCCCGATCTCAGCACCGAGAACCCCGTGATCATTGCCTCTGCCTTGGGCTTTGCCCAAGTCATGAAAGAGCCCTCCCCTACCGACGAGTACCATGTCCAAAGAAACGCCGGTACGCTCTGCAATTTCAACGGCCTTTTGGGCAACCTGGATGGAGTGGGCGATATCTTCCTCTGACATGCCGCTCCGCCTCAGCAAGTCAACGTCAGGCACCCCAATACTGCACGCAATTCCTTCACCGCCTGCGAGCTGAGTTCGCAAGTCCGACACGGCAACTTGGGATTGAATGGCAGTCATAATGTCGGCTTTCCCCTGCAGGTATCTCGCCGTAATGTCGTCGTAAATGTGTTGGACATACTCTTCGAGGCCTTCATCTCCGTACTTTGCCTTCATGAGCTGGCCGTACTCACAAATCCGCTTTACGTCGTGGCGCTCGGTCTTCTTACCGGGATCGGCGTCCATCCATTCGTGCAACTCCAGATAGTCTTTGCCGGTTCTACTGCGACTTATGTCTGCGTGTTTCTCTATGCTCGGCATGCTACATACTCCCTGCCGGCTCACTTAAGAGCGCTCCGGAGATGTTCAGTCTGTTGTTTCGAGAGGCCTGAAGGCTCCTTGGTCGCCCCCAGCGGCCCTGTGCTGCCGACAGGCCTCAACTCGGCGAGCCTATTTCGACGATTTCACTCCGAAGTAGGCGAGCGTGTCTGCGATAGCCCTGTCCACGTCCTCTTTGACGTGATTGAATCTGGCGATGAAGTCATCATGGATATGCTGGAGGTACTCCTGAAGCCCCTCTGGCCCGTATCTCTCCTCCACCATCTTGCCGTATTCGAATATCTTGGTGATGTCATGGCGTTCGACCTTCCGCGTAGGATCTTTGTCGATCCATTCGTGCAACTCCAAATAATCCTTGCCAGTTCTCCGGCGACTAGTCTCCACGTGTTTCTCTATGCTCGGCATAATGTGTTCCTCCTGTGGGATTATTTTCTACGAAAATATTCGTAGAGGTCGTCGAACAGAGCGGAGCCCCGATCCAGCCGAGCGTCATCAGCCTTGCATGAGGCTACCATTCCGTCGAGCAGGGCCGACACCCCCGCGGTCTCGGCCTTACTGAATTTCGCGTCTTTCAAATCCAGGTCGTGTACGATCCGGCCGATTTCTAGTAGGGCCTTGTCCTGTAAAGCAAAACGCCGGAGAAGGACTTCGAAGCTACAGAGATCGCCTTCATGGGTGAACTCGCCCTCAAACATGTCGAATCGAAGTTCGGCGGTTTTAGGGCGATGACCCCGCTCGGACACGAACCTGAAAGAGCCATCACGATCGATGAAGCGTCGGATGAGCCATGCGCAGGCAATTCGGTCCACGTAGACTCCTTTCCGGGTGACCCATGTCCTGCCCTGGAATTGAGTGAGGTCTGACGTGTCCGGTTCTTTGTGTTCCTTATCCGACCGTCTCCGAGCTTGTGCCAGGCTGAACTCAAGTTTTTCCAACAGGGTCGAGGCTGATTCACCTCCTGGGGCCCCGAAGAAGTCTACTTTGCTCACGACCGAGAACCGCTTCTTGAGGCGTGTCAGCGCAGCCTCCAATTCAGAACGATCCTCCTCGGTCATGGACGCACTGGGCGGCGCGGAGTTAAAGACTGCTTTGGCCTCCTCGGCAATCTGCCCGTAATCCGCGTCACGGGCTGTCCGGAACAGGGCCTCCACATGTTCGTCCGTGAGGCCCTCGACAAAACTCGCGGCGCAGATCGAAGCCTCGGCGCCTGCTTGCACGATCTCTCTCAAGACCCACTGGAAATCCTCGAGGGTCTGGTCGCTCCTGGGGATGACATACACGGAATTCTTGATGGCTACTGCGCCAAGACCTTGCAGCCTTCTCCAGATCTTGACCCTCAGGTAGCCGGGCTTTGGGGGGATCTGGTGGATGAGCAGCAACCATTTTCCGTTAGCGCATTCGGCCATGTGAATACCTCTATGCAACACTTGACATAATTATGATGCAGCTGTATCTTTTGTCAAGAGGTCAGAGACAACATTGTAAACACGGCCTCATCTTTTCTGAAGAGAGGAGATGTGAAGATGGCGGCTTCGATAACCCCTCAGGAACTGAAAGAGCTCCTGGAAAGCGAACGGAAACCAGCTCTTTTCGATGTGCGAAGAAAAGCCGACTTTGAGGCTGCTCCTAAGAAAATCGGCGGCGCTGCCTGGCGTGATCCGGAAAAGGCTGATGAATGGAGCATAGAAATTCCTAGTGACAGGCCGGTTGTCGTGTACTGCGTGAAGGGCGGTTCCGTGAGTCAGTCAATCGCCGATCGACTTCAGCAAAGCCATCCTGATGTCAAGTTTCTCCAGGGCGGCATCAAGGCTTGGGAGGAAGAATCGGGAACCTAAGCTTTCAAATCAGTAAGATTGGGGGAACCTTCTTTGGCAAAGAATGTTCCCCCAAACCCCTTCCAAGAAACTCTAACACTGGCCGGAATCCATATTTCTCGGTGAGAAATGTGGATTCCGGCGAATGCTAGAAGTTCTTGAAGTGGGGTTCGGAGAGGAACTTCTTTCAAGAAGGTCCTCCCCGATTCTTCCTTGTCTGAATGCGAACTGGCATGAGATGGGAGAAAGTAGAGCGTGGAAGCAACAGACAAGACGGAAAATCCTTCCCATGAGCCGGTCTGCGAGGGAATCACGAAAAATCCGGTGACCTTCCGCGAGGCATTTTGGGTTTGGGTCAAAGTTGCGTTAAACAGCTTCGGCGGGCCTGCGGGCCAGATCGCCGTAATGCACCGGTACATTGTGGAAGAGAAGAAATGGATCAGTGAAAGTCGGTTTCTCCACGCTCTCAATTACTGCATGCTTCTCCCCGGGCCCGAAGCTCAGCAACTGGCGACGTACATCGGGTGGCTCCTCCATCGGACACCCGGCGGAATCGTCGCTGGAACTGTGTTCGTCATACCGGGGTTTCTGGCCATTCTTATCCTTAGTATACTTTACGCAGGATATCAAAACCTCAGTGTGGTGCAATGGTTGTTCTTCGGTCTCAAGCCCGCCGTGTTGGCTGTGGTCGTTGAGGCTGTACTGCGCATCGGTAAGAGAGCCCTTAAAAATCGCGTCATGTTGGCACTAGCGGGTCTTGCCTTTGCAGGTATCTTTTTTTTCGATGTCCCGTTCCCTGTCATCGTGTTTGCTGCAGCCGTTCTGGGATACATCGGCGGCCGGCTCATGCCGGACCTCTTTCCGGGCAATTCCCCTGACTCACAGGATGGAACCGAATGCGGGGGAGCGGTGGTAGATGGCATGCTGCGGACGGAGACGATGGATCATATCCGCCCATCTCTGGCGCGAGCTCTACGCGTGGGCTTGTTCTGGTCTGCGCTATGGTTGGCTCCCACAGTGCTGCTGTTCCAATATCTCGGACCCGAAAACGTATTCTTTCAGCAGGCTGTCTTTTTCAGCAAATCCGCGGCAGTCACATTTGGGGGAGCGTACGCGGTCCTGGCGTACGTGGCCCAACAAGCGGTAGACACTTACGGATGGCTCAGACCCGGAGAAATGCTTGACGGTTTGGGACTGGCTGAAACCACGCCGGGCCCACTCATCATGGTGTTGGAATTCGTCGGGTTCCTTGCTTCGTACCGGAATCCGGGAGGACTGCATCCGATGGTCGCAGGGATGCTGGGGGCTGTGCTCACGACTTGGGTTACATTCGTCCCATGCTTCCTCTGGATATTCCTTGGAGCGCCGTACATCGAGTCTCTTCGCGGAAACAAGAATCTCAATTCCGCCCTTTCTGCAATCACCGCTGCAGTGGTTGGTGTTGTACTCAACCTGGCCGTTTGGTTTGCACTCAACACAGTGTTCGGGAAGGTTGAAGATGTCCATACGTTGGGCATGCACCTTCTGGTGCCGGTATGGAATACGCTTAATATGCCTTCTCTTGCCATAGCAGTATTTGCGCTCACAGCTATTTTTCGGTTCAAGATCAGCATTATCAAAACAATTTGCTTTTGTGGGGGGCTGGGGATGGCGTATCATGCTGTTTGTCAGGCACTTCTGTGACAGAGCGCGGAGTCAAGGATAGTTCCGGTTGGACGTGGAGAAAAAATGGATTGGCGCGATCTTCTTTTCATCTTACTTGTTGTTGCCGCTTCTGCCCTTGTTTGGGCTTACGTTATGAGAGGCAAGAAGAGACAGGATAGATTCAGTCAAATCTGGCGCGAATTTGCTGAGCTTAAAAGCCTCAAGGAACTTCCCTCTGATAAGTACCGCGACAATGAGGCAGTCATCATAACGTTTCAAGGTAAGAATCAGGGAATGCCGTTTGTATTGGAATGTGTTGCAACAGAAGGCACCCCCATGCAGGTGGGGTCACTCAGGTTGAGCCGAGGAGAGGACACCAGGATTTTCACCCGAATGCAGATAATGCTTCCAGGACTGCCCAGGGGTCTGAGAGTTTACAGAGAGACGCAATGGAGTAAGTTGGGAAAAGCCGTTGGGATGCAAGACATTATTACAGGCGATCCCGAATTTGATCGGGCGTTTATGGTCAAGGGTAATGACGTCACCGCGGTTAATAATTATTTGACTTCGTCCCGCAGGATGGTGTTGCTCGCCCGCGCCCTTAGTATGGACGGTCTGGAGCTACAAGAACAGGGTCTTACTATTTTCAAGCAAGGCCAGATGGAAACCGCGCAGGAACTAGAAGAACACTTTTCTCAGCTCGGATCTGTGGCCGCTGAACTTGTGAGATCCTGAACAGCGGCCCGTCGTTGATACCAGTTCGCTTTCAAACGAGGAAGAATCGGGGAGGACCTTCTTTATGTAAAGAAGGTTCCCCCAATCTTACTGATTTGAACGCGAATTCGTATCACACGCTCGCGTCCCGGGTCACCACAACATACAGGCCATCCACCCTTACTACCCGGACTCTTTCACCCCTCGGGATATGGCTATCCGACCGGGCATTCCAGTATTCGCCGTGAACTGCGACTTTGCCTCCACTGTTCACGTCGGAGACAGCAAAGCCGATCTCACCGATCAAACCCTGCTCACCGGTCCTGGGGCGCCTGAGCCAGGCCCTCACAACCAATCCCATAACAAATATGAAAAATGAGGAGACTACCGTAACGGTAGGAATGATTACGGACCACGACACCCGCATTGCGGCTTCTTCTGTCTCGAAGAGCATCACAGATCCCAATGTGAGACTTATTATGCCCCCAATGGAAAGCAAACCGAATGACGTGACCTTAATCTCGAGGATGAAAAGTATCACCGCAAGTATGATGAGCATTATGCCGACATAATTTACAGGGAGCACCTGGAGCGCAAAGAAGGCCAAAAGCAATGAGATACCGCCCACTACTCCCGGAAACATCATGCCGGGGTGGTAAAGCTCCATCATAATGCCCAGGCCGCCTATCATGAGGAGCACGTAGGCCACGTTGGGATTGGCTATCACATCAAGGATCTTAAAACGCAATCCAGCGACCACTTTTTCGATTTTCGCGTTTTTTGTATGGATTGTGTAAGAACGGCTATCCTTCTCTACTGTGCGTCCGTCGAGCTTTTCCAGCAGGTCAGGCAAAGAGTCTGCCACGACGTCGATGACCTTGATATCCAACGCTTCTTTAGCCGTTATAGAAACACTTTCTCTCACAGCTCGTTCCGCCCACTCCGCGTTCCGGCCTTTCTTGGCCACTATACCCCGCATGTATGCGCTCAGGTCATTAAGAATTTTGTCCGACATTGTCTCATCGATTTTCTGTCCGCCGCCGCCCACCGGGTGAGCCGCTCCTATGTTCGTTCCAGGAGCCATGGCGGCGACGTCGGCACCCATTGTAATGAGGGCTCCGGCAGACGTGGCGGAAGAACCGCTCGGCGCCACGTACACAACAACCGGCATTTTCGCGTTGAGCATTTCTTTTATGATGGTCTTTGTGGTGGAGACAACTCCCCCAGGGGTATCCATAGTTATGACCACCGCTGCCGCTTTATTTTGCTCGGCTTTCTCTATACCTTTGATGATGTAATCGGAAAGCGCTGGATTTATTGTCCCGTCAACATTGAGCAAATAAACTAGCGGCCTTGTGTCGTCCTGGTTTTCCGCTGCCGAAAAACCCTTAGGCCCGTTCAACAAAAGAGTGGCCCCCCACGCGATGAGCATTACAAAGAGATATAATCTACGCTTATTCATCTTTTGACTCCAAGTGCGAATGCGTCGATTTCAGGTAAGCCATGACCTTTTGCAGGTGCTCCCAGGCTTCGGCTTTGTATTTCCTGTCCCTTTCTTGCCTCAGGAGAAACGAGGGATGGTAAGTTGGCATCAGGAGTATACCATCGAAATCGTGAAACTGACCTCTAAGATTTGACAAAGATTCCGTCGTGTTAAGAAGGGATGAAGTTGCGATCCTACCCAAAGCTACGACCACTCGCGGTTTCACCGCCGTGACCTGAGACTTTAGAAATGGCAAACAAGTGCTTATTTCTAGCGTCTTTGGGTTTCTGTTCTCAGGAGGCAAACACTTGACTATGTTCGCGATGTAGACTTCCGACCTGTCGAATCCCATAGCCCTGATCATCTTCGTGAGTAATTGCCCGGCCCTGCCCACAAACGGCTTCCCTTCGCGGTCCTCATCCGCGCCTGGCCCCTCTCCCACGAACATAAGCTCTGCGTTGGGGTTTCCTTCACCGAACACTATGCTGAGCCTGGCACTGTGCAATGGACACCGTTTGCAGTCCCCAAGTTCCTTCCTTATGGATTCCAGCACAATTGAACCGGATTCGGCCTTTTTTGAAACCAACGAAACGGCCCTGGTCTTCGGCAGTATTACCTGCGTGAAGCCAAGATTCACCTGATATTCCAAGTAATTCTTGACCAGGTGCATCCAGTTTTCGTCATACTCAGCCATGTCTCTCCTAAAAACTGGGACGGATTTTCTCTACCGCTTTTCAAAGCGTTCAGCGACTAATGCCAATACACTTTCAGACGAATAGTAATTGAGAATTGCAAAGGACGCGGGTTTTGGCAATCCTCCTCAGCAACGAACGCACAAGCTGATTTCGCTTCGCCGACCTGTCTGATACGGCCATTAGCGATATCCTCTTTTGGACTCCGCATCGGCATGCCGCATAAATCCGGCATTTCTCTCAAATGGCCCAACAGGCCGCGTCATGCCGATGTGTTTCGTTGGTATTGTGCAGCAGTCCGCATCGTGCGGACCCTATCCAAGATTAAATCCGCGACCTTGTCTTTTGACATGATTTCCATCTGCTCTTCATCGCCGGAACGGTGGAGAAACCGCACAATATTCGTGTCGCAATCAAAGCCGGCTCCAGGTTTTGACACATCGTTCAGGACAAGCATGTCAAGGTTCTTCTTGCGAAGTTTTGTTCTTCCGTTCTGCAGCACGTCCTGGGTTTCAGCGGCAAATCCCACGATAATTTGGTCCTCTCGTTTGATCCTGCCCAATTCGGCCAAAATATCAGGGTTCTTCGTCAGGACGATTGTTGGCGTCATTTCTTCTTTCTTAACTTTTTCCGTTTCAGTCACAGTCGGGCGAAAATCGGAAACTGCAGCAGCTTTAATGACCACCGTGGCATCCCTGAATACATCCATGACTCTGTCTCGCATCTCCAGGGCTGTCCGTACCGAAATATGTCGCACGCCGCATGCAGGCTGAACTCTAATAGGCCCGGCGACCAGGGTGACTTTCGCTCCCCGAGCGATAGCCCTGTCGCTTATAGCCACGCCCATTTTTCCCGAAGATCGATTTGTTATGAATCGCACTGGATCTAAAGGTTCCTCCGTGGGGCCTGCGGTTACAAGAATATGTTCCCCTGCAAGATCTTTCGGGCCCATCAGAGAATGAATCTTCTGCGCGATTTTTTCCGGTTCGGGCATACGGCCTTCCGCGTTCCATCCACAGGCAAGATAGCCGCTTTCCGGTTCCATTAAGTGGTAACCCAAGCCTTCGAGCTTTTTCAGGTTTTCCTGTACTATCGGATTGCGGAACATGTTGACGTTCATGGACGGGCAAACCAGCACTGGGCACCTCAAAGCCATGAAAACGGTCGTGAGCATGTCGTCTGCGATTCCGCATGCGATCTTGCCGATTATGTTGGCCGTAGCCGGCGCAATAACTGCGAAATCAGCGTTGTCAGCCAACGAAATGTGCTCAACCGAAGGGCGGTCCCGTTCGCCCCACATATCGTGACACACCGGATTGCCCGTGAGCGTTGCAAGGGTCAAAGGCGTAACGAAGTTCATCGCGGCGTCAGTCATTACGACATGTGTCTGGATACCACTCTGAACCAACAACCGCACCAGGAGAGGCGTTTTATACGCGGCAATTCCTCCCGAGATCCCGATTAGAACCGACGGGCTCATGGGCTCATCCTCTTCGAGACATAGAGAAATATTCTTTCCACATCAGATTATTTCAGGATTCCTCTGAGTTTACAAGTGTTGATGCATTCAATGGGGTCAGCATAGTCGCTCTACTTGCTCAGGTACCACTTGAAAAGTTCTACCCACTGCTCACAGTCTAACGATTCTTCTTTCGCGCTGTTGACAGATCGGTTGTCCATGTGTATGAATACATGCTGACGTTTGACTAAAAAGCTTTTGTTGGGTGGTCCCAGTGCGCCCGTAGCTCAGCTGGATAGAGCAACGGACTTCTAATCCGTAGGTCACAGGTTCGAATCCTGTCGGGCGTGCCAAAGAAAATAAGAGGCTAGCACTACCGGGCTGGCCTCTTTTTGGTTAGAGATCATCCCCGGCTCACCAAGACAACTTTGATATTGAAGGGCAGTCAACATAACTAACATCTCCGGCCGACAGGCCGGGCAGCTCTGTGAGGCGAGGTCAGGCTGTGCCGTTCGCATCGCGCGAGATTTCCCGCCAGCGGTCTAATCCCAAGCTCGGTATACATTGTGTTGGGGGACAGTCGTATAACAACTCACCATCAGAGGAAAGGAGTGCGCAATGATCTCTCTTGATGTGAACGGGAAGGTTTATGAAGTGGATGTTCCCGGTGACACGCTCTTGCTTTGGGTACTCAGAGACCACGTGGGTCTCAAGGGCACAAAGTACGGATGCGGCATTGGGGAATGCGGCACTTGCACGGTCCATATCGACGGCGAGGCAGCGCGGTCGTGCACAATTACGGTCGGCGAGGTCCAACGAAAGAAGATCACAACCATTGAAGGGCTTCCCGAAAATCACCCTGTGAAGCAGGCGTGGGTCAAGGAACAAGTTCCTCAATGCGGATACTGCCAGCCCGGGGTAATCATGCAGGTGGCAGGCCTGCTTTCCAAGAAGCCCACCCCTGATGCAGACCAGGTTGTCGGCAAAATGGATGATGTCATCTGCCGGTGCGGCTCCTATCCCCATATCAAACAGGGCATCAAGACGGCTATTCAAATCATGAAAAAGGAGGCCAAAACATGAAACATTCCTCCATTACGAGACGCGACTTTCTAAAAGGCTCCATGGCACTTACCGGCCTCACTATAGCCGTTTCCGTCAGCCCGCTGGGGTGCGAGCTAGTCAATGCTTCGGAAAAAGACAAAGGGGAAATCCTAACTTTCAGTCCAAATGCCTGGTTCGCCATTACGCCGGATAACAGGGTCACTATCTTCGTCGGCAATACCGAGATGGGACAAGGCGTCCTGACTGCCCATTCCATGATCATTGCGGATGAGCTTGAGGCGGATTGGAAACAGGTCCAGGTGCGTCAAGCCCCGGCCGCAGATGACTACAAAAGCCCCATTCTGGGGGCCCAGATTACAGTGGGAAGCGCCAGCATAAGGGGATTCTATGAACCTTTACGAAAAGCAGGCGCAGCGGGCAGATCCATGCTGCTCAAGGCAGCAGCGTCCACCTGGAATGTTCCCGAAAATGAATGTAAGGCCTTTATGGGTGCAGTGAAACACGAAAAGAGCGGCCGCAGCCTCTCTTACGGCCAGCTTTGCATCGAAGCTGCCAAACTCCAGGTTCCTCAAGATCCACCGCTCAAGAATGAGAGTGAGTTCAGATACATCGGCAAATCCATGCCCCGAGTGGATGTTCCGGAAAAGGTGAGCGGTAAGGCAGTCTTCGGTCTTGATGTGGCAGTCAAGGATTTGCATTACGCGGTCATTGCGCGGCCTCCTGCTTATGGAGCAAAGCTTGTTTCCTACGACGAGAAAGCGGCACAACAGATCCAGGGGGTGCAAAAGGTTATTTCAGTCCCTCAGGGAATTGCCGTGTGCGCAAAATCGATCGATGCTGCCCTCAAAGGACGGGATGTTCTCAAGGCGAAATGGGATAAAGGCATCCTCCCAGAGATGGACAACAACTATATCGAAAAGTCCCTCACAGAGGACCTTAACAAACCGGGTGCCACGGTCGTCAATACTGGGGATGCAAAAAAGACAGTTAATGATGCCCCTAAGAAGGTTGAGGCAACCTACTACGTCCCGTGCGTCGCTCATGCCACCATGGAGCCCATGAATTGTACTGCAGCGGTGAGCGATGACCGGTGCGAGGTCTGGGCACCTGTCCAAAATCAGTCGGGTGCTCTTGCCGTTGCTTCCAAGGTCTCCGGACTTCCCATGGAGAAGATCCGGGTGAACACCACCTTCTTAGGATGCGGCCTGGGCCGGCGGGCCATGCCGGATTTTGTAGCTGAAGCGGTCATCATTTCAAAGGCCATGGCGAAACCTGTCAAGGTCATGTGGACAAGAGAAGAAGACATCAGGTATGACGCTTTCCGGGCTCCGGCATCCCACCGGATTGAGGCCGGTCTTGACAACCAGGGTCAATTGATTTCCTGGTCTCACAAAGTTGTCAGTCCCTCGATTATGAAAGGCATCAGACCGGACGCAATCAAAGATGGAATAGATTTCTATTGCTTGTGGGGTCTTGCCGATGCTCCGAACTCTCCCATGTTGAACAACAGGATCCAGTATGAAATACCGAACCTGCACATAGAATTCCTTATCTCCCCGCTGCCCATGCCCGTTGCTCCCTGGCGTTCGGTCCAGAATGGACCCAATGCCTTTGTAATTGAATCCTTCATCGACGAATTGGCCAAGGCGGCAGGAAAGGATCCCCTGGAGTTTC
>JACRDE010000574.1 GCA_016212935.1 Desulfomonile tiedjei
ACCCCCATAGCAATGGAGAAAGAGCTCCGATTCGCAATCAGGGAAGGCGGCCGTACGGTTGGTGCCGGTGTCGTCTCCGAAATAATCGAGTAGCGGATCTAAACTGGCTCCCCTGCCCATCAGGCGTCGGGCGCCGGAGGAACTTTCATGAGAGATATAGTGACGTTGGCGTGCACTGAGTGCAAGCGCAAAAACTATACGACCACGAAGAATAAGAAGACCAAGCCAGATAAGCTGCAATTCAATAAATATTGCAAATTCTGTCGCACGCATACTCCTCATAAGGAAACCAAGTAGGGAGTGTGGAATGACGCGTAGGCCAGTAGCTCAACGGCTAGAGCACCGGTCTCCAAAACCGGGGGTTGGGGGTTCGAATCCCTTCTGGCCTGCCAAAACTTTGAACGCATTGTGTTCCTCCGGAAACGTATTCTGGGGAAAATGACAACTATGGAAAAAATAAAGGAATTTCTGGCTCAAGCAGCCCAGTTCTTTCGGGAGGTCAAAGTTGAACTCCAGAAAGTAACATTTCCGACCCGACAGGAGACTGTGGGGTCGACTGTTGTAGTTCTTGTTCTGACCATCATTATGGGAGTTTATCTGGGACTCAGCGATTGGGTCCTGGCCCGGATTGTTCAAATTCTGCTTCAGGTCGGTTAGTGGTAAATTGAAGGCTAAAAGGAGGCGATCCGGTGGCTTTAAGATGGTACGTCGTGCACACCTATTCCGGATATGAGAACAGAGTGAAGACCGCACTGCAGGAGAAGGTCCGGAGCACAGGACTGGAAGAAAGAATAACAGACGTGCTTATTCCCAGCGAATCCGTGGTGGAACTTGTCAAAGGTGAGCGGAGGACGTCCAATCGCAAGTTTTTCCCCGGTTACATATTGGTTCAGATGGAGCTCGATGATCAGACCTGGCATATTGTTAAGAGCACGCCTAAGGTTACAGGTTTTATTGGGTCTCGTACGGAACCGGCTGTTATACCGGATGATGAAGTCGAAAAGATCAAGAGTCAAATGGCCGAAGGTCAGGATAAACCTAAGCCCAAGTACTCTTTCGAGAAAGGCGATTCCGTTCGAGTCGTAGACGGTCCTTTCATAAACTTTAGCGGGACTGTGGAGGAAGTGAGGCCCGATAAGGGCAAGCTCAGAGTCTTGGTCAGCATTTTCGGCAGACCGACACCGGTGGAGCTTGATTTCATCCAGGTTACGAAGAACTAATTCCTAAGCGGTGAATGGATGCTGGAAACCCTTTCCGGTAGTTGAGGAGGGGCGTTTTCGTTTCTGGGAGAAGATATATGGCAAAGAAAATAACGGCTACAGTGAAACTCCAAATATCAGGAGGCGAAGCAAAACCCTCCCCGCCGGTTGGTCCTGCTCTGGGCCAGCACGGAGTCAACATCATGGAGTTCTGCAAGGCGTTCAACGCACAGACACAGAATCAGCCCGGAGTAATCATCCCGGTGCTGATCACGATCTATGCTGATCGTTCCTTTACCTTCGTGTTGAAGACGCCGCCAGCCTCGTACCTGCTTAAAAAGGCGGCAGGGCTCGACAAAGGTTCGCCTGAGCCTAACCGCAATAAAATCGGTAAATTGACCATGAGTCAAGTCGAAGAAATAGCAAAGCTGAAGATGCCCGATCTCAACGCCAAGGATATCGAAGGGGCCATGCAGACCATAATGGGTTCCGCACGAAGCCTGGGTATTGAGATTGTGTAGAGGAGCGACATGGCTGCGATTCCTAAGAAAAAAGTCGAAGCGAGAGAAAAAGTCGACCGCGAACAAAAGTATAGTCTTGAAGACGGATTAGATGCCGTTCTTTCCACTGCGTACGCGAAATTTGATGAATCAGTTGACGTCGCCGTCAAACTCGGTGTAGATCCACGTCACGCGGACCAGATGGTGCGCGGCACCTGTGTGCTCCCTCACGGGACCGGAAAGACAGTGCGCGTTCTGGTGTTCGCAAAAGGCGAAAAAGAAAAGGAAGCCCTGGACGCCGGTGCGGATGTGGCAGGCGGGGAAGATCTGGCCAAGAAAATCCAGGAAGGCTGGCTTGAATTCGACAAGGCCGTTGCAACTCCCGACATGATGGGAGTAGTGGGTAAGCTTGGAAAAATCCTCGGCCCCCGCGGCATGATGCCCAACCCCAAGGTCGGGACTGTCACATTTGATGTGGGCAGGGCGGTCTCGGAACTCAAAGGCGGCAAGGTGGAATTCAGGGTGGAAAAGGCCGGAATAGTTCACGTTCCAGTGGGCAGGGTGTCCTTCGGAAAAGAAAAATTGTCGGAAAACTTGAAGACTCTCATGGAAAGTATAATTCGTTTGAAACCATCGACCTCCAAAGGAGTCTACTTAAGGGGGCTATCTGTTTCTACAACCATGGGGCCAGGTGTGAAAATCGATCCCCAGGAAATAAGAAACCTCATTAAATAGCAGGTAGCCGCTTTTGGATAAGACGCGGAGTACTTATAGCAGATCCTAAACACTTGTCTGTTTGTAGGCCAAGTCGGAGACAGCGGGCGTGCCGTGGGCACTTAATCGAGAGCCAGCCGAGACGGAGCCGGAAAGGGGTGACCCAGATTTCCACCCAAATCGCCTCGATTCGCTGTTTTCCTCCGACTGAAAGGGGGAAATCCTAGTTTGAAAAGAGAAGAAAAAGAGAGACAAGTTGCTTGGCTCCATGAGGAACTCAAGACTGCAAAGGCTCTGTTCCTCACTGACTTTCAGGGTCTGAGCGTGTCTGAAATGAACGCGCTCAGGAGCGAGTTGAGAAATCGGGGAATCAAATTCAAAGTTCTGAAGAATACTTTGGCGCGCCTTGCTTACAAGGACACGGAAGTTTCGGTTGTGGGGCCGGACCTCGCTGGGCCTCGAGCGGCAGCCTGGACCGACAACGAAGACACCGTGCCCGTCATGGCAAAGGTTCTTACTGATTTTGCCAAGACCCATCAGAACTTGGGATTGATCCGCGGAATGCTCAAAGGAAAGACCGTAGATCCATCCGAGATGGAAATGCTTTCCAAGCTTCCTTCCCGGGAAGAGCTATTGGGCCGGCTGTTGGGACAGATGATGGCTCCTGTGAGCGCTTTTGTCAACGTTCTTGCAGCAGTTCCGAGATCTTTTCTTTATGTGCTCAAAGCCATTGAGGAGCAGAAATCGACTTCCGCGCAGCCGGAGGCCGTTTTATCGGATGGATGAGCGTCTCTGTAAAATTTGAAGTAGCGAATCGAAAAAGAAGCGAATCGAGGAGGATACTATGGCGGAAATCAGCAAAGAAGATGTTAAAGCGTATATTCGCAGCATGTCGGTGTTGGAGTTGAGCCAACTCGTCAAAGAATTGGAAGAAGAGTTCGGGGTTTCTGCGGCGGCGCCCATGGCCATGGCCGTTCCAGGAGCGGCGGCCGGTGGAGAAGCAGCCCCGGTAGAAGAAAAAACCGAATTCGACGTGATCCTGAAGGAGTTCGGCGACAAAAAGATCCAGGTTATCAAGGTCGTGCGTTCACTGACCGACCTGGGCCTAAAAGAAGCCAAGGATCTGGTGGAAGGTGTTCCAAAACCGGTGAAAGAGGCAGTCTCCAAAGAAGATGCCGAAAAGGCGAAGGTAGCTCTGGAAGAAGTAGGCGCCACAGTGGAGATCGTCTGATCAATCACCTGCAAAGTTTTTCGACTTTGGCCTGGGTGTGGTACTTTTGTGCCACACCCTTGTCGAATTTGCGAATACCTCACCACGAGTCCCCTTTAAGGTCACAACAATACTAGAGGGAGAAAATGAGTCCTTTTTCCGTGCACTCTCAGAGGCTCAGGAAGAATTTTGCACGTATACCCCAGATCGCCGGGATTCCGAATCTCATTGAGATTCAAAAACAATCCTATGATCGATTCCTGCAGGCGGACGTTCCGCCGGAAGCGCGTGAGGACATCGGTCTGCAGGGTGTTTTCAGATCGGTATTTCCTATAAAGGATTTTTCCGATACGGCTTCACTGGAATTTATAAAGTATACGCTCGGAGAAGAAAAGTACAACGTTGAGGAATGCCTCCAAAAAGGCGTCACCTACGCTGTTCCTCTCAAAATTACAGTTCAATTGATTGTGTG
>JACRDE010000575.1 GCA_016212935.1 Desulfomonile tiedjei
GGATAGAGACAGAGCTATCGAGTTCCTCTTGCATTTCTTTGCTATACACTCATCCGGCCGCGTTTCGGTCGCTTAGCGGGTTATTCGGCCCTTGCGGGGATGGATGTCACACTTGCGGCATAATGGGAATTATCGGGGTGTTGGCTGACGGTTCGTACGCTCTTTGCGGGATAGGCGAAACTGTGCCGGAGCTTGTTTTCGGGTCCGCTGCCACTGACTCCCTGGAGGAAGTTTGGCTCAATTCGCCTCTGCTCCGTGAAATCAGGGAAGGTCTACCTAACCGTCTGTCCGGAGTCTGCGGGAAATGCCTTATGAAAAGGATCTGCCTTGGTGAATGCATCGCACAGAATTATTATCTGACCAGGGATTTGTGGTCGCCGTTCTGGTATTGCGATGCAGCCCTGAAGGGCGGTGTCTTTCCGAAATCACGCTTAGCTCAAGCAGAAAGAGACGAATCCGAGAAACAGAAGATTCCGCCACAGTCGGCCGAAACTAGATAAAACTGATTTGCTTTGAAATCAGTAACAATCGCCAACATCAGCTCTTATGGGCGGGACAGCACACTTGGAAGGCCCAGAGGATTGCCCCGGCTCTTCCACCACGGCAAGCCAGTTTTTCAGCCCGGCATTGAGTATTTGCTCGGCCCTTGTTTCGTCCAAGCGATACTTTTCAGGTATAAAAGACAGATCCACAACATATATGCCGTCAC
Organism: Desulfomonile tiedjei; assembly: GCA_016212935.1. Taxonomy (GTDB): domain Bacteria; phylum Desulfobacterota; class Desulfomonilia; order Desulfomonilales; family Desulfomonilaceae; genus Desulfomonile; species Desulfomonile tiedjei_A. The sequence goes on from JACRDE010000575.1 coordinate 710, forward strand.
GATTCGCGAGAAATGGACAGGCTTCCAGCTGCTCGCTCCTCAAGGGGGAGAGACATTGGTAGACCCTGTTGAGCAATGCTTTGCTTCCTTTGATTTTGAACCCTTGGGCCGTGTAATTGTTTGCGAAAACTCTGAAGCCTTCAAAACTGGGGCCAGGAGCGAATCCCTCGATACAAACCCCTTGCCGCATCAAGAAAAAGTAAGGAGCAAGCATGGACAATTGAACAGGTACCCTTGAATCGGCCTTAATCGATTTTTCTATATTCTGCAGCATGACAGCCAGATCGTCCTGGAGCGGATCAAATTCCAGCAATCTAGCCCGCTGATCGATTCCGGGAAATTTTCTTACTATCTCTTCCCTGGTTTTGGGCATGGTCAGCAAGATAAATCCGCATTCTTGTCTGAGCACCTCGTTGATCAGCTCTCCGTCGAGTTCTCTCGCATCTTTCACATACAGGATGCTGAAGCACGGGTAGAGCTCTTTGCGGGCGCTCGATATGCTGGGAGCAACCTCCAACCCGTGAGGTACTAGCCGTTCCTCTACACGTTTCAATTCTTCTTCATCAATGAAGGCTATTTCAGCAGCATGGAGTATGTTATCCACAGCAATTATCTGCAATGCGTGCCGCCGACAATCAAAAGAATCATGAACGCCTTTCCATTCCTCGTACGTGAGCGTCTGAAGTTCTGATTTCAGAGCATCAGAAAGCCTTTCGACTCCTTGTTCTCCGTACAGATTTTCTCTGGGGATTATGACGGATTTGCAGCCCGCATCGTATGCAGTTTCCAGCTTCAGGTCCAGGCTGCCGATAACGGTGATCCTGCCATGGGTGTCTATTTCGCCCGTCATTGCAATGTCGCGTCGAATCCGACTGCCGGATAGAACCGAAGCCAGCGCCAAAGCTATCGCACCGCCGGCTGAAGGACCGTCTTTCGGGGTGGAGCCTCCCATGAAATGCAGGTGAATTGGAGCGCTTACTTTTTCCAAATCGATCCCTAGCTTCTCGGCATTGTACAGAATTGCTGTGGCTGCAACTTTCCGGCTCTCGTCCATTACCCTCTGGAGATTTCCGGTGGCATGAACCATGCTCAGGTAACTAGGCCGGCCGTCGGATGCGGCTGCTTCTATTTGGGTGGCCTGAATGGGAACAATCGAGCCTACCCCTAGTTCCACGTTGACCCCGAGAGCCATCATTTCGCCGACGCGATCCTCCGGGTTGATCTTCCTCGGGCCTCGCGGCGCTTCGAGGCATTCTTTGATCTTGTCCCGCGTGATCCGGACACTGTCGCTACCTTTGGCCAGGATCTCTATCCTTAAGATTCTGAGGAAAAGCGTGCGAATAATCCGCTCCAATTCTCGCACGCCCGCCTCGTGAGTGTATGTCTTTATCAGGTATCTCAGGAGGTCCGACTCTTCCTGTTCGTCGAAAAAAATGAGTTCCGAGTCGAGTTGATGTTGTTTGCGCAATCTCGCGATCAGATGCTCCTTAGCTATGCACACCTTTTCTTCCACGCTGTACCTGTCCAGAAAAACTATCTCGCACCGGTTAATTACAGCCGGAGGAACGGTTTCCAGAGTATTCGCAGTGAGGATGAAATGAAGATTGGACAAATCAATATCTATCGTAGTTTCGGTGTACTTGTCGTGAAACAGGTGATTCTGCTCGGGGTCCAGGATCTCAAGTAGTGTGGCGATAGCGAACTTTTCGGTCTTGTCCGCCTCATCCATGATGAACATTCCGTTCATGATCCCCATCTTGATCATTCCTTGGAGTATGGCACCCGGCTTGGAACCTTCGTAAGTGAAACCGTGGCCCTTGAGGTCCGCTTCGTCTCGCATGCCTCCCAGAGATAGCTTGTGATAGGGAATTCTCAGATTTTCGGCTATTGATATGGCCAGGGACGTTTTTCCCACTCCTGGCGGGCCCACAAAGAGAAATGAACTTCCGTTTCGTCTCCACGAAGCAAGGTTTTCTTCTTTGAATTGTCTATATCGCCAGATGAGATTCGTGAAGAAATCGCAGATGATCTCTTTGGGCTTTCGAAGTCCATAGTGAGATTTATCCAGCCCTGTTTCGAACTGATCGGGCGACACATCGATTTTCTGTATCTTCCCCCATGGCACGGCCAAGAGAGTTTCCAGCAACTCGCTGTATTTTGTGCCGCTGTGGCCTATTGCATTGAGCTTGTTTTTATCCAGGATTTCTATGACTTGCCTTGGGACAGAGAGGTTTTTTCGAGCGTCTTCAATCCTGTCGCCAAGACTTCTCGCCGGGGCAGGCGCAGGGCCCTGCTTGGCTTCCACGCGCTGGGCAGGCGGTGTCGGCGGCTCAGGGGAAAAGAAACCATTTGATTCCTCATAGAATTGCCGCAAGCTGTTGCGAAAAATGGGGAAGATGTCCCATGTGGACTTGCCTTCCACCCCGGAAACCGGGATTCCTAACTCTTCCATCAGGTTGAACAAGCCCCAGCTTTCCTTGAATGCGTCGAAGACCTTTTCAGCCTGGATTTTGTTTCCATCCGTAAGCTGAACGAACAGCCTGAGAGTCTTTTGAAGAAAAGACGTCCTTTGTAGCAGAGAATAGGAGGAATCTCGACTCTTGCGGTAGCAAGCCCCCAAGACCTTTGTCTTCAGCTCCACATCCAGAGCCGGAAACAGCTTCTGGAGAAACGCTCCGGGGATTTCACCCAGAATCACCGCGCAGGAATTAAGCATGTCGTTGAGTTCGGAATCGTAAGGAAGGCCTTGTTCCGCCGAATCAAACACAGCCAGGTAAGGTCCGCCCTTTACCCCGTTCATTTCGTCTGAAAGAGCGTATCGAAGAGAACGGTAATAGGTGGGATCGTCGCTCCGCCGCTCCATCGCAAAAGCAGCATCACCGTTCAGTACCTCCCGTTCGCTGTGATCGGAATACAGCAAGTGATCCACCTGGTGGCGTAAAAGGAATTCTGCGAACGCGAGCACTTTGCGCTCTTCCGGAGAGCCTTCGCCAAGTCGTGATTCCGGATGGCTTGGAAAGACAAAAGCAAAGTAATCGAATACACGCTCGTGGATTTGGATGGCGGTTTCCCGATCCTTGAGGGCCAGGACGCTTACCACACGGACCCTGTTTTCCGCGTCGTCAAGACGTTCAATTGTCAAGTTTTCAAGAATCCTGGCAGCGGTTATCGCTGCCGTACCCTTGCTTCTTTTGAAATACGGCATTAGTCGCCGGACCACAATGGCATTGAGTATCTGAGTTACCCTGGCGACGTCTTCATCGTCCGGCAATGGGAGGCTGTCGAGAACTCTGTGATCGAACTCAACCGGGAACATTGTGTCACCTCGCGCGCTGATCGCCTCGTCCACCTCTATTATCCGACGTATTTGAAGATAATTGCGAGAAAAAAGGGATGGAACTCAAATTTGACCCGCGGGCGGCACAAGTGCCAATCCAGCAGGAAACAAGGCATGCGGGCCGCCGCGCACATGCTCATTCCAGAAATTCTTTTCTGATTTCGAGGAACGTCCCCGCTTCATTCCCATGAAGGAAAGAATCCAGGCTTTGCAATCCCGCGTTCCGAGCGAGACTGCCCCCCGGCTTTACCTGGGAGTCCCCCGAGGAACGTACGTCATGCCGGCGAAGGCCGGCATCCAGAAAACGAAGCAAAAACCTGATCGAGGTAGGAGCGACACCCCCCCTCCCTGGTGATGGCGGTCGGGAGAGCGGCTCTTGAGCAATTTGTGGCCCCAAAGGGGACTGGATATGCGGGCAAGAAGATCACCGATACCCATGGAAAACGATGCTCGTATGTCCGTGCCACGACCTGCGAATATCGGTCCATTTTCGGAACGATCCCTGTCCGGAGAGCCTACTATCGCTCCGGCGTTTCGCTGGGGGGTTTTCCTTTGGATGGGGAACTCAACCTCCCTGAGCGAGACTATTTATACCCGGTTCAGGAGTTCTCTGCCCAGCTGGCGGTCACGATGAGTTACGAGGATGCGCAGGAGATCCTGAGTTGCTTCTTTCCCGTGAAGATGCCTATTCGGTCGTTGTAGAGCATCGTGGGTGACGTCTGTAACGAGGTGGATCGGTTCTACGAGGAGAAGGCACCGACCGAGGTTTCTTCGCGCGCTGTGGTCACGGTCGCGACGGTAGACAAGAAGGGTGTCGTTATTCGTAAGCCCCATGGAGACCAAGCCGGTCCCAAGGCGGCCTCTGTCGATCCCGACAAGCCGGGAAAGAAGAAGATGGCAACCGTGATTTCGACCTACGTCACCCAACCCCACGTCCGCACGGCTGACGACATGCTCAGGAAGGTGTCGGAACAGGCGAGTTCCAATGCCAGGCACAAACCCC
>JACRDE010000576.1 GCA_016212935.1 Desulfomonile tiedjei
GTTTTCATTTCTTTTGTTTTCGCAGATCGGCTCGTCACAGGTTCTCTTTATACCACTGAATGCTTTCACCCAGACCTGACATCAGGTCACTCTTCGCTTTGAATCCTAGCATTCTTGCCGCGAGCGACGTGTCCGCTGATGAGTGCATGACATCACCCGCTCTAGGTGGGTCGAACTTGGGCTTGATATCCGTTCCCAGGAGCTTCTGGAGGGTCCCAAGAAGCATTAGAAGGTTCGCCTGATCGCCGCGACCTATGTTGTATGCGGCTCCGCAGGCTGAAGCCGGCGCTTCCAAAGCCAGGAGATTCGCTTCAACCACATCTTTGGCGTAAGTGAAATCGCGGCTTTGCTCGCCATTGCCATAGATCACAGGGGCATCCCCAGACAACAACGCGGTTAAGAACCTCGGAATGACAGCGGCATATGCTGACGTGGGATCTTGTCTAGGGCCGTACACATTAAAATAACGTAGGCCAATAGTTTTCAGCCCGTAAAGATTGCTGAACAGCCTTCCAAAATCCTCGTTAACCCTTTTTGTTAGTGCATAGGGTGACAAGGGCGCTCCCTCTTCACCTTCCCTCTTCGGAAGCAGCTCGCTGTCACCGTAGACCGAGGACGACGAAGCGAACACCACTCTTGAAACGCCGTTGTTTTTGGCTGCCCAGAAAACTTGCAGGGTTCCGTCCGCGTTGACCTGCTGAGTGGTCAATGGATCAGCCACGGATCGGGGGACGCTCCCGAGGGCGGCTTGATGGAGAATAGCGTCAACGCCTTTGACAGCCTTGTCCACAGTCTCAGCGTCCCTGATATCGCCTCGTATGAATTCAAAATCCCGCCCCATTAGCCACCGGCCGTTGCCGAGACCATGTAGGTTCTCTTCTTTTCCGTTGCTAAGGTCGTCAAGGACCCGAACCATGTTTCCTTTTTCCAGGAGACCTTCAACCAGATGACTTCCAATAAACCCCGCGCCTCCAGTGACAAGTACCATTCTGCCGTTCCGTTTGGCGGTCATTCCACTTCTCTCCCTGTAAGCATTTGCTCGAGCATATTCGGGTAAGGAGATTACCCGTTTTGGGTCGAAAATCAACTCCAATTCGGTTTGGTCTAGCCCCAACGATCAAGGGTTCCAGTAGTCAGGAGCCTCTTGCAGGATCGGCCCAAGGCGCTATAATCGTCCTGAAATTCTCAGTTGCCTTATATCATTATCTATGGACCATGGACCATGCCTGATGACCCGTTTGACGAAGTAGAAGACATGATACTCGAAGACGCCGGAAAAGTCTTTCCCCAGAGAGTGATCGACTTATTCATGGGGCCTAAGAATTTCGGAGTCTTGGATCGCTTTGATCATTATTCCGCAATTGAGGGCGCTTGCGGAGAGACGGTGATAATTTACGTCGCTGTCAGTGAAGGAAGAATCGACCGAATAAGTTTTGTAACCGACGGCTGCGGACCGACACTGGCCTGCTCCAGTGCAGTCACGTGTCTTGCTGCAGGGCTTGCATTGTCCGAAGCGGTCAACCTCACTAGTCGTGATCTTATCGACTACCTCGGCGGCCTCCCCCAAGATAAGGTGCAATGTGCGGAAGTGGCTGTAAGAGCGCTTCAGAGTGTTCTTGTGAAAGCTAGCGCGCTTGAAGGCCTGTAGCTGCAAGGGCGCGTCGGTCACACCCTTGCGCGTAATGAAAAAAGAAGCGGTCTTGCGGCAAATGTCTAGCTGTTGAAAAAGACCTTGAAAGCCTTGTGGCACATCCATATGTCTTCTTTTGAGCTGATCTCCATGGGTGAGTGCATGCTCAAAACGGGCGGCCCGCAGTCTATTATGTCTACTCCTGTTACTGCCAGGAATTTCGCTACAGTGCCACCACCGCCCTCGTCGATCTTGCCGTGGCCTCCCGCCTGCCAAACAATAGCGTTGTCATTGAAGAGCTTCCGTATCCAGGCTGCATATTCGGCGTTCGCATCCGAAGCCATGTATTTTCCGCCGTGTCCGGTATATTTGGTGATATTTATTCCGTAGCCAAGTCTTGCGCTGTTGCGTTTTTCATAAACATCAGCGTAAGTCGGATCGAGTCCAGCGGCCACATCAGCGGATAGGGCCTTGCTGTTCATGAAGACCCTGTAGAGGTCACGCGCTTTGGGCTGGGTGCCGGTCTTTTCCATCAAGTCCATGATGAACGTTTCCAGGAAACGGGATTTAGCACTCGTGTTGCCTTCGCTTCCTATCTCCTCTTTGTCGTAGAAGACAGCGATCGCCGTGTGTTCCGGGTTCTCCGTTTCCATTGCGGCCGTAAAGCAGGTGTACGCGCAGACTCTATCATCCTGGCCGTACCCGGCTATCAGTCCCCGGTCGAATCCCGCATCTCGAGCCGGCTCAGCGGGAACTACTTGGAGTTCAGCGCTTGTGAAGTCCTCTTCGGTGATATCGTATTTCTTGTTGAGCAGTTCTAGCAGCGCAAGCTTGACGCGTTCGTCCGCATCCTTGTCGTGAAACGGGGTTGAGCCCACAACCAGGTTCAGGTTCTCTGCGGGGATAAAATCCGAGGCTTTCTGATCCATTTGTTTTCGGGCAAGGTGAGGCAACAGGTCAGGAATGGTGAAGACCGGGTCGTCCGGGTCCAGGCCCACATGGACGTCGAGCACAGAGCCGTCCCCGCGTATGATGGTTCCGCAAAGGGCCAATGATCGCGCAACCCATTGATATTTCTTGACTCCACCATAGTAATGGGTCTTCAGAAATGCCATACCGGAGTCCTCATATAGAGGATTGGCTTTGAGGTCGAGCCTCGGACAGTCGACATGCGCGGTTATGATTCGAAGCCCCTCTGTCAAAGGCTTTCTTCCGATCACAGCAACTGCCAGCGTCTTGCCGTGCATGGATTGGAAAAATTTAGAGCCCTTGCTTCGGACTGACAGTTCCTTGAATTTCTCTTTTGACGCTCGATCCACGAAGACCTGAATAGCTTTTCGTTCGGTCCTGGCCGCATTTAGAAAAATGCGGAACCTCTCAGCGTAATCAAAGGCCTGTTTTCTCTCGTTTTCAGATAGTGTGTCCCAAGTTCTGACGGGTTCCTTGTAAAGCTTTTCTTTGAGCTCTTTTGCATTGCCTAATTGTTTTGGCTTCTCTTTTTTGGGTGGCATTTTCTCCTCACATCCGGCATTGATCCGGGCAACACTTATGAAAAAAGTATCAGACGTTAAGGATCACTACGTCAAATATAAGCACTGTCGTTCTGAGAATTCGATACTGGATTGAATTTACCGCCCGAATTTCCAGGGAGGATCCAAGGGGTTGAACTGATCCGGCATGGAGCGCGGATCGTCGACAGCCGGCCCCATGGGGCCTTGTGGCTGCGCGGAAGCAGCCTTCACTGGTGGATGGCTTCTTTTCTCAAGGAATTCCTTGGCCACGTTGATAGGAGTGGCAAAACCGATTCCTTGGCTCTTCCACAGCAGTATGGTGTTTATGCCTATAACCTGCCCGTCCATGTTGAAAAGCGGCCCCCCTGAATTGCCCAAATTCATTGCAGCGTCGATTTGTATCAGAGGGGGATATCCGGAGCCAGGGACAGTCCTCTTCTGGGCGCTTACAATCCCTATCATGATGGATTGGCCGATTCCGTAGGGATTCCCTATTCCCACTACCCACTCGCCCAGGTCCACAGAGTCGGAATTTCCAAGCATTACGGCATGGAGATTGGTGGCATCAATTTTCAGCAAGGCAATGTCATTTTTTGCATCCTTGAAAAGTGTCTTAGCGAGGAACTTCTTTCCACCTAGGAGTTCCACTTCCGTCTGAGTGCCGTTGCGCAAAACGTGTTCATTGGTAATAATGTGCCCCTGGGACGAAATTATAAATCCTGATCCGTATCCCATTGCCTTGCCGCCTTGGTCGCCGGAAAACCCCAGCGAGCCTAAGGAAAACGAAGATCCGGCGTCGAGCATGCGGATGGCTACCA
>JACRDE010000579.1 GCA_016212935.1 Desulfomonile tiedjei
AATAGCTGGATTGAGCACGGACTTGACGGATGCGCAGGAATCGTGATTCTTCAATAATAGATTGGGATTCCTGCCATTGGAGTATTTTATAATGTGGAGTTCGGGCAGTCCTGCCAGATGCGGGGTTGCAACATGCTCCTCCTCCATCCTTCCACGCCTGAATGCGAAGTGGTACTAATACGTCGGGCCCGATTTCAGGGTCGGAACGTGGACTCGTTAAAACGAGCCGGTATCTGTCTCTTGGAGAGAGATACCGGTTTTTTTGACTCCATAGCCGGTCGCCTGACGCAATGGGAATCTTGGTTGCTTATGTTCATGCGGAGCTCATCCGATCAAATTCCTCTCGTAAGCTCTGGCAGCTCTGCCGAATGGGCCGAGAAACGCGAAGAAACCGTGAGTCATACGGATGGACGGCATTCCAGGACCCGGATTGCAAGACTTTCGCTCCTCAACGGATTTGTCGGACGTTTCGCACGTATTTCATTGTCGCTCTTTCTCTCTACGCTATTCTTTCTCCTCGCTGCTGATTCGTTTGGAGAAACATCCCATAGGGTCTATTTCAAGGGCACCGATTCGGAACTGGACGTATACACGGTTACCGGCAGCTCGCCCGGGCCGACGCTCCTTATATTGGGTGGCATTCAGGGAGACGAGCCCGGTGGTTATCTGGCAGCCGATCTTTACGCTGACATGTCTCTGAATAAAGGAAACATGATTGTCGTTCCGAGGGCCAATTTCCTGTCCATTATTGAGAACGCCAGAGGTGTCTTGGGCGACATGAATCGGAAATTTGCAGGCAACCCGGACAAATCGGACCGGGACGCGCGTGTAGTGCAGATTATCAAGGACCTAATGAAGAAGAGCGACTTTTTCCTGAATCTGCATGACGGATCCGGATTCTATTCGACAAAGTGGGAATCTCCTGACCGCAATCCATCCCGATTCGGCCAATCCATAATAGCGGATACTTCTGATCACAAGCTCTCCGACGGCAGAGTCATACGCATGGAGAAAATGGTTAATCGGGTGTTGGAGAGGGTCAATCCACAAATTTCGGCCGCTGAGCACACCTTCAAGTTTAACAATCACCAGACGTTGAGCGAGGACAGCAGGCACAAGGAACAGAGGCTCTCAGCTACCTATCACGCCTTGACTCAGGTTGGGATTCCCGCGTTCGGGATAGAAACTTCCAAGAATATCAAAGATTATCGGCTCAGGGTCAGATACCAGACGATGGTTGTTAACGCTTTTCTTGAGGAATTCGGTATCATCCCCGATAGCCCAAGGATTTATTTAGATAATCAGTATCTGAAGTATGTCATCGTCTCTGTAAACGGCAGAGTGCCGATCGTTGTCAGCGGGAATGATGTGCTCAAGGTTCACGAAGGCGACGTAATCAGAATCGTGCATATAGAGTCCAACTACTCCAGGGGACTCACCGCAAGAATCAAGGGAAGAGGCGGTGGGTTCAACGATTTGAACCAGGACGTCGTCTTGAGTCAGGACACAACGATCCTGGTTCGAAAAGACCGTTTCGTCATCGGCAGTATTCCTGTGGAATTGATAAAGGGCAAATCACATTCCGCGGCCGGGATACATTTTGAACCCAAGGTGAAATACTTCTCGGTGCGAGTCAATGATCGTACTTTCCAGGTGGAGCCGGGAGAAGAAATTTCTGTCTTCAGAGGGGACGTTCTTGTGATCCTCGACCCGTTGACGAATCTCCCAGTGCAAGACGAGAAGGCCGTCAGGGTGGATCTCCGAGGATTTCAGGCCGAATCGTCGCCCTATCCTAACGACGACCGGGGCCATCGCATCAACACTGCCTCGGATCTCCAGGACAAATACGGAAGGGCAAGTGGCCAGGTGACAGTGTTCCCGCTGCATGCCAAGCTGGACAACAAGGTCTTTGCCGAGAGTTTTATCTCAGTTGTCGAACCCAAAGCGGAATACCTGGTGCTTAAGGATGCCGACGGCGGAAGCTTTGTGGTTTATCCTGGAGACAAGCTGGAATTGCCGATCAAAGCCGTAATCACCATATTGGATGTGAAAAGCAACCTTCCAGGAAGTGCGCCATTGTTCATAACTATGAGCGGAAAGACTGTAAGATGGGATCAGAAGGGGTCAGCGGGAATTGACGCTTCCAAGCTTCCTGAGACCGAGACTCCTCTCGACATAACCCGAGCAGGCAAAAGCCTCGGAAGAATTTGGATCAGACGGGGCGGAGAATTCAGGCTCTCGTCCGGTGAAAACCAGCCGCGACAATTGCTCGGTCCGGCTCGTTATTGAACAGGCTGAGCCTTTGACAGAGTTGATGGGGCGGCACGCCGACCACGCCAAGCCCTCGGCGCGCCGTTGACCCACCCAGGAACCAGTCAGCTAGGAGGTTACAGGACTCTGACTAGGTTACGTATGGCTAACCGGTTTCTTTATCCGGTTGTTCTCGTCCATGTATATGTTTCGACTCGTATGCCCTCTGCACTCTGAATCATCCATCGTCACGTACGAGCAAATGATCACCAGGTCATTCACTGAGACCTTCCGCGCTGCTGCGCCGTTCAGACAGATCACCCCGGACCCGGCTTCTCCGGTAATGGCGTACGTACTGAAGCGCTCGCCGTTCGATACGTTGTAGATGTGAACCTGTTCATAATCCAGAATATCCGCGGCATTAAGCAGATCTGAATCAATAGTGACGCTTCCTTCGTAATCAACGCATGCTCCTGTTACGCGAGCGCGATGAATCTTGGATTTGAGCATCGTCCTCATCATTTCCCTTCCTCCAGGCGGGAAATAAAGTCGCAGATTGCCGGAAGCGCCGGCAATCTGATTCTCAATCAATAAAGCCGCTACCAAGCACTTTATTGTCGATAAGTCGAGTCTTCCCAATCCGAACGGCCATGACTGCGAGAGCCCCCAAGGCATCCACATTAGCCAGACGCTGCAGAGTCTGGGGGTGGACCAGTTCGACGTAATCGATTTCGGCCAGGGGTTCTTTGCCTATCCGATCGCTCATGGCCTTGAGATAGTTGTCCGGCTCAGCTTCACCGGATCGAAACAGTTCTTCCGCTGTTTCCAGGGCCTGGTGCAGACAAACCGCCTGTTTTCTTTCTTCGGACGACAGATATGAATTCCTGGAACTCATGGCGAGTCCGTCGCTATCCCGAACCGTGGAGCATGGCACGATGCTCACTGGAAGGTCGAGGTCTCTAGCCATGGTCTTGATCACCTGAAGCTGCTGGTAGTCCTTTTCACCGAAATATGCGGAACTGGCCTGCACGATATTGAAGAGCTTCAGCACTACTGTTGCGACACCCCTGAAATGCCCCGGCCTTGATGCTCCACATAGCGGCCCCGATACCTTTTCAACCTCGACGTAAGTTTGGAAATTCGGGCGATACATATCTTCATTTCGAGGCATGAACAAAGCATCCACTCCGCACTCCTCGCATTTTCTTGAGTCTGCTTCGGGTGCTTTCGGGTAACTGTCGAGGTCTTCGTTCCTCCCAAACTGGGTTGGATTCACGAATATGCTGGTGACAAGGAAATCGTTTTGCTCTCTGGCCTGGCGCATCAAACTGAGATGGCCTTCATGGAGATAACCCATTGTAGGCACGAATCCGATGGTCTTGCCCGCTTGGCGGCGGTTTCGAGACCATAGCTTCATTTGTTGTACTGTGTTGAGGACTTCCATCATTGCAAAAAAAAAGCCTTCCCTTGGGAAGGCGAATATTCGTTATTTGTTTCGTCCTCCCGTCCCGGTCGAAGGATCCAGGCGGTCTGTCGTTTATGAACCATCACTCTGATTCCGGGCCCTTTAAGACTCCAGATCGTGGGTACACTATAACGTAAAAAAACTCGGGGTCAAGAGCAATTTGTGTCGCTGACAACAATTGTAACGCGAAACTTTACGCTTCGGCTGTCAAAGTGCTAAACAGAACACATGAAATCTCTGGTTTCCATTAGAAAGTGCGAGAATTATGATTCGCTGCCGCTGGGATCCGCAATGGAGAGTGTTTTGGCTGATCTTGGCGGTATAGCGGCGTTCGTCAGACCGGGCGATAAGGTGCTGTTAAAGCCAAATCTTCTCAAAGCTGCCGGCCCATCGGAAGCGGTTGTCACACATCCGGCGCTAGTAGAGGCTGTTGCCTCGATGGTGATAGACGCGGGGGGCTCAGTATTCATAGGTGACAGCCCGCCCTTAGGCAATCTCGCTCGAGTGCTTGCCAAATCAGGTTACGACCCTTTCATGAAGAGACTGGGGCTGACTCCGGCTCCGTTCCTCGAAAAACTGCGCGTGGAATTTCCCGAAGGACGCCTGTTCAGGTGCATGGATCTGTCCCGAGAAATTTTCGAGTTCGACACCGTGATCAATCTGGCCAAACTGAAGACCCATACTCAAATGGTTCTGACGCTCGCTGTGAAGAACCTTTTCGGCTCAGTGATAGGAACAGACAAAGCTTCATGGCACATGAGGGCGGGCAGAGACTTTGATACCTTCGCTACGGCTCTAGTGCAGATATACGATAAGATCAGGCCCGCGCTTTCCATAGTTGACGGGATCCTGGCGATGGAGGGAAACGGCCCTAACAGCGGAGATCCACGGCCAGTCGGCATAATCGGCGCGTCAACGGATGCTGTCGCGCTCGATGCAGTGATTTGCGCGTTGCTGGGCTTTGATACGGATGTTCTGAGAACCTGCGTCATTGCTCACGAGCATGGAATCGGAATGGCAGATTTCGCTCACATCCGAGTCGTGGGAGATGAATTACACGGGTTTCCTCTCCGGGACTTCAAACTCCCAAAGTCCGTGACAGTCACATGGAATTTTTCCCACTGGAATCCAATTCGGAGGTTCATGGAAAATCACGTGATCACGAAACCCCGAATTGACTCCGCCGAGTGCCTGAACTGCGGTATTTGCGCGAGCCACTGTCCTCCAGGAGCAATCAGCGAGGAAGACGGAGCGATGGTGATAGACCGCAAGAAGTGCATTTCGTGTTTCTGTTGTCACGAATTGTGTTCCAACAGGGCGGTTCGCATTGTTCAACCCTTTTTCGGAAAGTTCCTGTCGCTGATTAGCCGTTGATACCATTTCGCTTTTACATCAGTAAGATTGGGGGAACCTGTTTGTAACCTAATATGAGCGATTGTTGGAAAGAGTTTCCGGGGAACCCTTTTTTGTGCAAAAAAGTGTTCCCCGGACCCTCCCAAAAAATTCTAACATTATGGTGACATAGGTCAACCGGATAGACTATTTGAGAGCCTCTCGGCGGCATCAAGGACAGGCTACCGTAGCCAGTATCATGACTCAACGGGTTAAGCCTAAAACAGCATTGCCTGCGGTGATCACCCCTTTTGAAAGAAGCGTCCAGCAAGTGACGAAACTAACAGCCCGTAAATTGGGAGTTTTTGAGGAGAGGAGCGGGTAGGAACTTTTTGCAAAAAGTCCCTCCCCGCAAATTTCTCCAAAAAATCGCTCAATTTGGGTTGTAAAGAGTTTCCCCCCAAACCCCATAGGCGCTAACTTAAAGAATAGGCTCACGTTATTTCAGCTACTTAGCCAAGCACAACACCGTCACCCCGGCGAAGG
>JACRDE010000580.1 GCA_016212935.1 Desulfomonile tiedjei
TCAAAGGACCAAATGGTGTTGCCGCTCTTCTTCAGGCCGAGATGGTCGTCAAAGTCCACCGATGAGGTCTGCAGTCCGACCACATCCAGGCCTTTCCTTGCTTCTCCATGGACCCTTCCGAAAGTAACCTTAGGTCCGAGGAAAAACTGGCCCTGGGCCGGAGTGGGCAAGAAGCAGTCAGCCCACCAATTCATCGGATTGAACCTTGAAAGCGCCTCGAACCTTGAAGTCACCCCGGGGTAGGGCTTGACCTTAAACGCCTCGGGGGCGTTCGGCTTCACCTTGGTGATTCCTTTGGCTCCCGGGGTGCAATCGAGACGTGCGCCGACACAAGGATCATAATCGGTTGGGGAAGATTCGGCCCACGCGACAGTCGCGATCACTGTCACTATCAACGCGAGTACAAACGCATACTTGAGATGGTTTCCTAACATAACACCCTCCCTCAGGGTTCTAATATGTGCTGAGGTGGACTTTAAACAGATTTGGGAGAATGTCAAGAAAAAAGAGATTGAACAATCAAATATTTACTTTAAAAAGCTAGAAAAAACTTTAATCAGATAAAGACTGAAAAAGATAACTATTGATCATTACAGATTAAATTAGCTGACCGCGCGGCCAGAATAATCATAGACAAAAATTGCTTAGAATTCCGGTGGGCTATCTCTATTAGATAACCTATATGGCTCAGCATGGAGGCGCATCGAAACAAATAAGAAGGGTATGTTTTTAGATTATACTGGTAATGATCTGAAATAATAGCATAAATATGGCTGGATATATTTTTGGCGGCGCGCTGCTTGGGGAACCTGGGTCTAGTCCACTTCTCTGTAATAGCTGCTCATAGCCTTGGAAACAGAGCGCGAGAATATCTTGAAACTACAAATCCCCCACCTTTGAAGACGGAAACGGACGGACGTCCAAAGCACCCCCAGGCCGTAAATGACCGATCTGCGAAAGTTTATGGACGAGGCTTCTGGGAAATACCGCGTAGGGCAGGATATTTCTCCTACACTGAAGTCAAAGTAAATCGCTTGGGCAAGCATTTCGTTATCGAACATGAAGTCGTCGGAGTTCTCGTTAAGAGGCAGTTCTTCTAGAACTCTCCGGGAGAAAGCTCTGAAGCCGGTGTGAAACTCAGAAAGCTTCGACCCCAGCAGGAAATTTTCCGTCAAAGTCAGGACTCTGTTTGAGATGTACTTGTAGAGCGGCATTCCTCCGCTTCTGGTTTTTCCCCCGAGTATTCTGGACCCCAGCACCACTTCGTATTCGTCGGACACGACCATCGCTGCGATTGCTGGAACCAACTTCGGGGAGTATTGGTAGTCCGGGTGAAGCATTACTATTACGTCGGCTTGAGATTTAAGCGCTTCAGCGTAGCAGGTCTTTTGGTTCCGTCCGTAGCCGTAATTCCTGTCGTGAAGAAAGCATCTAATATTCATACCTCGGGCGAGACGCACGGTTTCATCCGCGCTGTAGTCATCAACCAGCAGGATGTCGTCCACGACCTGACGGTCAAGCTCAGAGACAGTTTTTTCAAGTGTTGCCGCAGCGTTGTACGCGGGCAGAACAACTATTATTTTCTTACCGTTGAGCATTTTCGTTCACTCGTCAAAAAGGTGACCAGAGCAGAAGTGCCTTTTCTACTGATCTTCTATCCGCCAAGTTGGGTGATACGATCCTTGCGGTTTCGAATCTGCACCATTTCCGCGATTATTGAGACCCCTATTTCCTCCGGGGTTTCGCCTCCTATGGGCAATCCAATGGGCGCGTGCACGCGCTGGATGTCTTCTCGCCCGAATCCTTGTTCCAGCAGCGACTCCAATATTAGCTTAATTTTTCTCCGGGATCCGATCATTCCGATATATCCGGCTGGTGTTCGGAGCGCCTGCTCAAGCACTGTCTTGTCATGAGCGTGGCCTCTGGTGACTATCACCAGATAACTGTCCCCGTTGACCTCCAATTTTTCAAACCCTGTCTTGAAGGAATCCAGCACAACGATCTGATCCGCATCCGGGACGTTCTCGGGGCATGCGAATTCAGAGCGATCATCCACGGCGACGACCTTAAAGTCCACGTATGCAGCCAGATGAGCCACACAAGCTCCCACATGGCCAGCCCCGAATATGAAAACCGTGCCCATGGGGTGAAGCCATTCCAGAAACACGTGATTGCCGGTACCAGGAACTTCAACCAGTTGGGCGGGCCTGAGCAATCGTTGTTGAGGCATAGCTCGGATCGCTGCTTCATCGCTGGGGAAGCCCCCGTATTTCACGCCTTGATCGTCCAGAAGAAGGTGATTGACCTGTCCGCCGCTACCTCCTATCGGGATTTCCAGATCGGTGAAAAGATACGCGGAAGCTCTCTTTCTGGATATTTCCATGAGCTGTCGAAAGATCTGTTCTCGGGCATTATCTCCTGCCGGCACGAATTCCACGAGCACTTCCGCGTCACCGCCGCAGATCATTTCCGCCGATTCCGCGTCTTTGCCCTGGAAGGAGAAAAGGGCTCTATGTGAGATCCCTGACTTGAGAGCATCCCAGGCGAACTGCTGGACTTGCGCTTCGAAAAGGCCGCCGCCTATGGTACCAACTATGGACCCGTTTCTTCGGACCAGAAATCTGGTCCCGACATGTCTGGGTGAGGAACCTCTCACAGCAAGTATTGTTGCCAGGGCAAAATCGTTTCCGTGGTGAAACTGCTCCACAGCGGCTTTCCAGATTTCCAGCATGATATCCACCTTTGAGTTGCCACAGAATAGGCCAGGATTTTAGCATAGTGACGGAAGATCAGGGTACGCGGGGGCGCTGCGTTTGTCAAGACCGAGATTTGACGCGATTTCAGGCGGGTAAACTAATGCCTTGGCCTAGGCGACGCTTCTTGTCTGCCGGAGCTCCATTTTCCAGCCATTCAATTACAGTTTCGGCCTCGGTATCTGGGTTCACCCACATGATTTCCTGTAAATGACAGACTCATGCCTGTGAAACCAGCGGCAGGATACGGCTGTTAGCTATCTACTCTTCCTCTGTCTTGCCGCCCAACAGAATTCTGATTTCATCGAGCACGTCTGTGGCTGTGACTGGCGCTGGTCCGATCTTTTCAACCAATTTGTCTGCTGCAAGCCCGTGAATGTATACACCGAAGGGCAGCGCTTCTTCCGGCGGTATCCCCTGCACCAGCAAACCGCCGAGAATGCCGGTCAGAACATCTCCCTGGCCTCCGGATGCCATCCACGGGTTACCCGTGGAGTTGACGAAGATTCTTCCATTGGGGGACGCTGTAAGGGTTCGCGCTCCTTTCAGGATTACCCACACGCCGTAGTCTGCGGCAAGTTTCCTGGCTATTCCGACCCGATCCTCCTGGACTTCCTGAGAGCTTATCCCACAAAGGCGGCCCATCTCACCCGGATGTGGAGTCAACACCACCTGCGCGTTCGTGGTTCTCAGTGCCTCCATACGACCGGATAGAGCATTCAGGCCGTCCGCATCGATCACCACCCAGCCCGAATATGCGGACAGGAACTTTTCCACCATGTCCGGGATGTCATGCGCGGTCGAGAGCCCGGGTCCGATCGCTATACAGAGCTTTCCGTCAGCCAGAGAAAGGACGCGGTCCAATGCAGACGTTCCAAGGTATCCGGGAACCGACTCAGGGAGCGGTTCAGTCATTTCCTCTGTGAGTTTTGCCTCCAGGATGGGGTTCAGGGACGCAGGTACACCGACGGTCACAAGACCAGCGCCCACGCGCGATGCGGCGCGTGCGGCCATTGCAGGGGCCCCGGTCTTGCCGGGCGAGCCGCCGACAACCAAGAGGTGTCCGAAGCGGCCCTTATGGGCTTCCGGATCCATCCGTATGTGATAGTAAATCTCAGCGTCCGGTTTGGCGTAGAGCACTGCCCTGGGTGGATTCTTCTCTACCGCAGGCAGAGGGATGGAAATGTCCACGACCTCTACAGCTCCGCAATAGTCTACTCCGGGATACAAGGCAATTCCGAGCTTCCTGAAGCCGTAAGTGGCAGTGATGTCTGCCCTGACTGCGCATCCCAGAATTTTCCCAGTGTCTGCATCCAGTCCAGAGGGAAGATCAACCGAGAGAATTATGGCCGTGGTGTCGTTGATTTCCAAAATGGCTTCTCGATAGGGTGACCGTACCTCGGACGTCAATCCCGTCCCGAGAATAGCGTCAACTATGACTTCGCTCTCTTGCCATATTAGGGCCGCGTGGTCCATCGACTCCGCGTCCGTCACCGGAAAAATCCGCGAAGTCATCTTTTCGAGCACCTTAAGATTGATCAGAGCGTCGCCTTTGATTTTTTCTCTCGGACTGAGGAGAAAAGTGTTAACTTCCGAGCCGTGGTTAATGAGGTATCGCGCAATAACGAATCCGTCCCCGCCATTGTTACCGGGGCCTGCGATCACGGAAACCCTTAGGTCCCGGAGATCACCGCCCAGGTGTTTCTTCAAGACATGGAAAGTCGTGCGGCCGGCATTCTCCATCAGCACCACACCCGGGATGCCGTAATCCTGAATGGCGGTTGCATCAAAAGCCCTCATCTCCTGCGCGGTCACGAGGTACATAGCAATTCTCCGTGCATTTATTGGCGATCTTGAGGGAGTCTGACCGGTGCTCCGACCGGGATACGAGTCCCGGTCATCCCCCTCACAGGTTCGGATCCGGCCAATACCATTTCGATTTCAAATATGTAAAATCGGGGAGGAACTTCTTGCAAGAAGTTCCTCCCCGAGCCCCACCTCAAGAACTTTTAGCACTCGCCGGAATCCCCATTTCCTGAAAGGAAATTTGGGGTTCCGGCAAATGATAGAAGTTTCTGGAAGGGGGTTTGGGGAGAAACTCTTTACGAGGGTCCCCCCAATCTTACTTCTTTGAATTTGCATTGATATAACACAGTTATTTCCCGGCCTGCATGAACTCGCAGGAGTAGCCGGAGCACAACATATTGAATTTTCCGATTTGCTCCAGGGTAATCAATCCCTTGAGTTCGCCCCCCTTGAGTATCGGCACAGCCTTTATTCCAGTATCCTGCATTTTTTGAAGCACTTCTGTCAGAGGAGTGGCCTCGACCGCCGTGGAAAAGTCCTTAACCCTGGAGTCAGAAACCAATGCCGAAGGTCCGGACTGGTGCAATGCGGACACAAGCGCGTCCCTGGTTATCAGCCCGACCAGCCGTCGATCGTCGACTACCGGAAAGTCGGCCTGAAATCCGCGTGCA
>JACRDE010000581.1 GCA_016212935.1 Desulfomonile tiedjei
ATGCCGGACCCGTCCAGCAAATGCTTCTGTGATAGCTACCAGTGCGGAAGCGAGCGGTCTTGAAGAGCCCGGTGCGAGAATACCGCACGCCGGGATCTGTGAGGGGGCTGTCGGGAAACCGGCAGTCCTACCTCGATTCATATCGCCGGCCCGACTTATGCAAACAATTGCTAAACGGTGTTACAGATGAAACGAGGGAAACGCTCTGCGGAGCCGTTTCCCTCAATATGTATTGTCCCTGAGTTAGTATTGCGTTATCAGTTTTCGAACAGTTTGATGCTTATTCCATTGGGATCGTTCAGTGAAGCGTAGACGACTCCGTCCCTTCTTCCTTCAGTTTCAGAAAACCTCAGCCCCTTCCCAGACAACTCTTGGATGGACATCGCAAGGTTCTTAACTTTGAAGCTCATTCCGGAAACGCCGCCGAAAAGCGGTCCTGCTTCCGAAAACTTGTTGTGGCAAATTTCCAGCTTGTACGGGGTGTCCTCTTTTTCCATGCATACTATATCCAGTCCCCGAGAGAGCCCCTCGGTGATTCTGAATCCAAGCATCTTGTAGAACTTGATCGTCAATTCAGGATTTGCCGTGGGAATGCCTATGGTGAGAGGATACTCATCAACCGCTGATTTTGTGAAATTAGAGGATTCTGCTTCAGTATTATGTGCAATCAGAAGGGCGAACACCACGAGGAACATTATCGAGCAAGTGAAACCAAGAAAGAGCCTTCTAGCGTGGCCAGCCGGCAATCTCATGTTTATCCAACCTCCTACACCTGTCCACTAAAAACAAAGCATCCTTCCCCAGGAAGGCATGCAGAGTATACAAGAAAAGCTGAGCAAAAGCAAGCACCAACATGGATTTTCTGGAACTCTTCGCGGAAAACATTTCAAGTCTCTGGTAGAACCGAATGTGATTCGATTCAAACAAGTCTTGTACCACTAGAATCCATTATGCTGCTGAGTTCCATTTAGATGCCATAAATCTGGCTTGAGGTCAACAACAAAATTCCTGTCCCGCTTCCTGGGCCGAAAAGCATGGGGAGCATCACAGTTCTCGGCTCTGGTTGTATTTATACGGTTTGCCAAAAGTTTTGTCCGTTACAAGACCGATTCCTGTTAACACGTTAGTACGTTACCTGCAGAATGAAAAAGACCTACATTGCTATTATGATAAAAGTTTTTGCCGGAAAGGTCCGGAAAACCGGCTCTTTTCAAAAAGCGGGTTTTCCGGGTATTTTCGGACATGAATTTTGGCATTTGCTATATAGCAATTGCCAGAATTGTTGTCCGATTTGGGGGGATGACGCCGTCACCTCGGACTTGATCCGTGGTCCAGACTTTGGATTCCTGCCTTCGCAGGAATGACGGAGAAAATGCTAGTCCTTGTGAACCTTTCGGATTCCGCATCTCGGATGGCCGAACAGACATTATTTCTGGCAACTGATATAACCGGCAGGCACCATAATGAGAACAGCAGAGGCGCCGAACGCCCCGCCATCTTTCAATTTGACAAATTTTCCTTAACAGAGGCTTGACCGCGGTGTGATGCCGCTATATCGCGCACCCAAGAGCGTCACATCCGGTGAGATTCAAGGACTCTGCGAAATGGCAGGCTGATAGATGGCCAGGTTCAATTTCACGGAGTTCCGGGACGACCGTGGAGCAAATTTCCTGGGCGTAATTGCATCTCGGATGGAACGGGCATCCGGCAGGCGGATTTATTGGGTCTGCAGGTTCACCTTTCAGAATTATTCTCCTGCCTACCAGTTCCGGTCGAGTCGTGGGCACGTTGGACATCAGCGCCTCAGTATAGGGGTGGAGAGGTCTGTTGAAGAGGGGTTCGGCAGGTGCGTACTCCACAATTTTGCCCACGTACATCAACACGATGCGTTTGCTGAAATGTCGTACCAACCCGAGATCGTGAGAAATAAACAGATACGCTAGTCCAATCCGATCCTGTATTTCGAGGGCGAGATTTACTATTTGGGCCTGAACGGAGACATCCAGTGCGGAAGTTGGTTCATCGGCCACCAGGAGTCTTGGATACAAAGCCAATGCTCGGGCAATGCTTATCCGTTGGCGCTGGCCGCCGGAAAAAGCATGAGGATAGCGTCCCAAATGCTGAATCTTCAAACCCACGAGTTCGACCAGTTCCCGTATGCGGTCCTCTAAAGCACGGCCCCGCACCACTTTGTTCACCACGAGGGGCTCAGCTAGAATTTCTCTGATCGTCATGCGGGGATTCAGCGAGGCAAAAGGATCCTGAAAAACCATCTGAACGTACGGTCGTAACGCACGTATCTCGGACGGCTCCGCTGACGCTATGTCCGTCCTTTGTTTTCCATCCGGTTTGAACCAAATGTGACCCGCCGTAGGCCTGTAAGCTCCCATTATCATGCGGCCCACAGTACTCTTGCCGCACCCCGATTCACCTACGAGACCAACGGTTTCGCCTGGACGAATGGTGAAGTTCACGCCGTCCACGGCTTTAACGTGCGCGACCACTTTCTTGAACACTCCCTTGCGAATGGGAAAGTGTTTCTTTACGTCGGTCAACTCAAGGAGGACTTCGGTCTCAGACAAAATTACTCCCAGCCTATTCGGAACATGATTGGAAGGGCTCTCCCGGGAGCCTGCCACTATGATTTTTCACACTCAAGCGAAATCAGCTACGCAAATTCTCGGACAAGCTACGAAATGGCGTGGGCCTACTTTGGTCAGGGAGTACGGGTCGTCCCTGCAGACCGTGCGTCCTTCGCATTCCATGCAACGTCCGAAAAAGGGGCAGCCCGGAATGTTCGCGTATGGATCCGGGAGCGTTCCCTCTATTGTGGCAAGGTGACTCCTCACAGGGGTATCTATTCCCGGAACCGACCGCAACAGCGCCTTTGTATATGGATGTAACGCCTCGCGGAACAGTACGTCCACAGGCGCATGCTCCATTACGCGACCGAAATAGACAACCAGCACTTCGTGGCTGATCTCCGATATTACTCCCAGATTGTGCGATATGAACAGAATAGCCATACCGAATTCCTCCTGAAGCTTTTTCAGGAGGTCGATGATCTGCGCCTGAATGGTGACATCCAATGCCGTTGTCGGCTCGTCCGCTATGAGAATTCTGGGATTGCACACCAGCGCCATGGCAATCATTGCTCTTTGTCGCATACCCCCGGAAAGTTCGTGAGGATAGGCCCCAATCCTGTGCTCTGGCTGAGGAATTCCTACCTTCTTGAGCATTTCAACGGTCCTGTTCCGTGCTTCCTGAGGAGACACGTCCGCATGTAGTCGTAGGGCCTCCACGATTTGGCTGCCGACAGTGTGAACAGGGCTGAAGGAATTCATGGGCTCTTGAAAGATCATCGCTATTTCTTTGCCGCGAATGCTTCTGGCAAGCCTGCCGTGCGATTCGATTTGGGCCATGTCCAATTGAGTCGGCTCGCCCTGGCCGTTTTCCATGCGCAAAAGTATTTCCCCGCGCACGATCTTTCCCGGAGATGGCACGATTCTCAGAATTGACTGTCCGATAACGCTTTTTCCGCTGCCCGATTCACCCACTATTCCCAGCGTCTTCCCGGGTTCCACGCTGAAACTCACGCCGTCGACAGCGCGAACTGTGCCTTCGTCCAGCAGAAAATGGACTCGCAAATCTCGTACATCCAGCGCGGGAACCATCAAATATTACCTCGAATATGGATCAACGGCGTCTCTGAGGCCGTCTCCCACAAAGTTGAAAGAAAGCACAATGCCAATCACGAACAAGACCGGAATCAACAGCCAGGGATAAAGAGCGATGGTTGTAACATTCTGGGCTTCCTTCAATAGAACCCCCAAACTGGTGACAGGGGGACGCAGCCCGATTCCGAGAAAGCTCAGGGCGGTTTCGCCGAGAACCATCCCTGGAATGGCAAGCGTTACAGTGACAATTATGTGACTTGTGAAGGAAGGTAGCAAGTGTCGGAAAATGATTCTGAGGTGCCCGGCGCCAGCGAAACGTGCGGCAAGGACGAACTCCTCTTCGCGAAGGGCGATGAGCTTCCCTCGCACCATTCTGGCCAGATCCGTCCATCCTATAAGAGAGAGAATAATTGTGATAACAAAGTAAACCTTCAAGCCGGGCCAATGTGGCGGCATTGACGCCGAAAGCCCCATCCACAGAGGAATACTGGGGAAACACCGAATGACTTCGATCACTCTCTGGATCACACTGTCAGCCCATCCTCCCATGTAGCCGGAGACGCCGCCCAGTGTTACCCCGAGAATCAGGCTCATAAACACGCCCAACATACCGATGGACAGGGATATTCTGCTCCCATAGAAACAGCGCGAGAAAAGGTCCCGCCCCATTCTGTCGGTTCCGAATACAAATAGTCTTGCCGGCTTGTCCACTCCGAACAAATGCACATCGCTTCGCCACAGTCCCCAGAATTCGTAATGGTCTCCTCTCACGAAAAACTTGATGGGATACATAGTGTCCGTGTTTTCTTGATAGCTCATCTTTTGGGTTTCCATGTCTATATCAAGAATAGTCTCGTATACGAATGGACGGTGGATAGCGCCATCTTTATCAAAAATCCGAACCTGTGACGGTGGACTGTAGACCGAGTCAAAAAAACGACTGTCTTTGTCGTATGGGGCCAATACCTCGCAGAATAGGGCAGCCAAGTAGAGGCCGACAACAAACGCCAACCCGACCATTGCCAGTGTGTGTTTCTTGTACCTCCACCAGACAAGTTGCCTTGTAGAAGCGTTCAAGTATTTTTCAAGCCGTTGTTGTTCCTCGTTCATGCTGACTCACGAGCCCCAAAACGAATGCGCGGGTCTACCCAGGCAAGAAGAATGTCCGAAATCAGAGTCCCGATTACTGTGAGAATGCTTAGAATCATAATGAAACTCCCGGCCAAATGCATGTCCTGACTCATGAGAGCACTCAAGAGCAAGGGCCCGGAGGTAGGCAAATTCAACACCACCGCAGTAATGGCGATTCCTGAAATGAGTTCCGGCAGAGTCCATCCGATTGTGCTGACCAGCGGGTTTATGGCCACCCTAACGGGGTATTTCAATATCAGCTTCGTCTCGGAAAGGCCCTTTGCCCTCGCTGTCGTAACGTACGGTTTCTTTAGCTCGTCCAGCAGGTTTCCGCGTATGATTCTGATGAATTTCGCAGTGTGGCCGGTCCCCACTATCAATACGGGAATCCAGAGATGTTTGAGCAAATCTATGAACTTGGCGAAACTCCAGGGCGCTTCAATAAATTGCGGCGAGAACAGACCGCCTATGCTCATACCCAAGTACGCGTAGGAGAACCAAAGCAAGATTAATGCAAACAGGAAATTGGGAGTGGCAAGGCCGATGAATCCAAAAAACGTAAGGAAGTAATCCATCCATGAATACTGTCTGACCGCAGAATAAATCCCTATGGGCAGCGAGACTATCCAGGTGAAGAGCAGTGTGCATGTGGAGATCAGAATGGTAAGAGCAATGCGCTCGCCGATCAAAGATCGAACCGGCTTGTTCCATTCGAACGAATGTCCGAAATCACCTCTGACAAAATTCCACACCCACTGGAAGTACTGTACGTAAATCGGCTGGTCCAGTCCGAATCGGTGCCTCAGGGCATCCAGTTCTGCCTGATCGATGCCTTCTCCGCTCGCACTGAGTTGCGCGACGTACGTAGTGAGAAAATCGCCCGGCGGCAACTGTATGATGGTGAATGAAATAATCGAGATCGCTATCAGCGTAGGGATCATTATGAGCATGCGACGAATTATGTAGGCCAGCATAAGTTTTTCACCGGCAGTTCGGGAGACATTCAAAAATAGAAGCGAAGCATGATTCCTACGAAATGGCCAACCACTCGGGCCCTTGGATTACCCCTTTATTTGGCCGAATCATAGAAAAACTGTTCAGGATGGGCCGGGCCCGGATTTGGATACATCCAACTTTGGAAGTCCTTCTTGGGCACATTGAACATGTTTTTTGAAACAACATAGTAATCAGGAGGATCGTGCACAAGACCTACCACCCAAAGATTTTTTTCGTTTGCCGCGATAATTTTGCCGAAAAGCTCCCTTCTCTTTTCGGGGGAGACAGTCCTGAGGATCAGGTTGTACGTATCCATGAGCTCTTTTATTTCAGCTGGCGGTTCCTCCCCTTTTTTCTCTCCGCTCTGGAACCATTGGCCGTACAACGGCGCATTTAAGCTCTCGTTGGAGTACGGAAAATACCATCTCGGGTCGAGAAGACATTCAATACCACCATCACCAGTCCAAAGAGCTATATCGTGTGACGCTCCTTGGGTCCTTTGGAGGAAAAGTTCTCGCGTTTCGGATTTCACTTCCGTGTCTATTCCAATACTTTTCAGATTCGAGGCCACGATTTCAGCCTGATCCACCCAGCTCTGGTTTGCGACCACAACCTCCAGTGTCACTCTGAAAGGCTGGCCGTCCGGCCTGTAGCGCTTCCCATGCGCACCCAGTTTCAACCCTATTTCATCCAATAGCGTTCCGGCTTTGCCCGGATCGTACTCGATATATGCGCTTTCATAGGAGGGGCTATAGAAATGCGATTCTTTCAAGGGGGCGGCTTGCCGTTGCACGCCTTTGCCTCTGTACACTATTTTGTTTATTTCTTTCCTGTTTACTGCATGGGAAAGAGCGATTCTGAACCTGGGGTCCGAGAGTATTTTTTTTATGGCTGGATCTTTGTGATTCAGGTTGGGAGCCAGCAACAATCCAACCGACGCTGTCGAGATTTTCGGAATCAGCTTATATTTTCCTTCCGCCGCGTTTGCCAGGAGAAGCACACTGGACTGCATACCGCCTATGTGGCGGGCCTCCATATCTATTTCCCCTGCAATTGCCTTAAGGAGTATGGTTTGAGATTCCGCCTGAAGGTCGTGAACTATGGACTCTATGTACGGAAGCTGATTTCCTTCGGTATCCACCTTCCAGTAGTAGGGGTTCCTCTCCATGACGAATCGCTTCGCAGGCGCGGGTACTTTGGTGACCCATGCGCAGATGGAAGGCATGTCTTTATCCGTGAACGTGCCGTGCCTGATGTCTGATGCGTCCTGGAACAACTTTGCCCAGGTGGAAGCCTTTTTCTGGTTCATTAGGGCTTCGAGTTCCTTGGGATCCGCGTACTTCTTGTGGAATTTTCTCAAGAAATGTTTCGGCTTGCTTACGAGTGCCATGCCGTCTGGACATGCCAGCCGTTCCAGAAAAAGACTGTAAGGCTGAGCGAACTCCATCTTGATCGTTAAATCGTCCAGCTTGCTGACTTTCGGAGGAACTCCTCCGGGAGAAAGCCATTGCGGAATTGAATGTGTAAGCTCCTTGTCCTGAAGTATGTCCTCGAAGTAAAAGAGTATGTCGTCCGCTGTGAAAGGGGCGCCGTCAGACCATTTAACCCCCTTGACCAGATGGAAAACAAATACCCGTCCGTCTTCCAGGACCTCCCATTTTGAGGCCAGATTCGGAACGATTTTATAATCGGTGCTCCATCTGACCAGCGGATCGTAGACAATCCTGCGGGCTCCCACGAGGTCGGAAAGGCCCGTATAGGCCCTTCGCCAAACACCACCATACTTGCCGGGCCTGTCCAGAGGAGTTATTACTACCGGTGACTCAGGAAGTCTTTTTTCAATCGGAGGAAGTTCTCCTGCCTTAACCTTAGCCGCAAGAGAGGGGGCTTCGTTGAACGCG
>JACRDE010000577.1 GCA_016212935.1 Desulfomonile tiedjei
AGCGACCCAAATGTCTTATACCGATGCGCTTTCAAAGCAGTAGGGTTTGGGGAACCTTTTTTTGTAAGAAAGGTTCCCCAAACCCTCCAAAAAACTTTTATCACTTGCCTGAATCCTTATTTTTTCCAAGGAAAAAAGAGGATTCAGGCAAAATGCTAGAAGTTCTTGGGATGGGGTTCGGGGAAACACTTCTTACAAGAAGGGTTTCTCCGATTTTGCTTCTTTGATTGCGAATTCGTATTAGGTCACGACGATCACACTTCCGAGAAGAAGTACTGTTTGAGGCACTGCGAGCGCTCCACATAATTCGGCGGATCCAGGAACCAGTTTACCGCACTGAACGAACTGAGAAGTGAATTGCCGTCCTGTGGAGTAAAACAGAACCCGATCACCTCGTGGCCCTTGCGGACTTCCAGGGTTGGCACCACAATAACAGTTTGATTTAGAATCCTGCCGAAGTACCCGTGATCCCGACCAAACGAGAAGACTTCGCATGCAGATTGTTTTTGCGTGACGCTGATCCGGTCATCCGCTTTGAACCTTGCCAGCACCTCATCCCGTGTCACAGCTCGTTTCAGCTTCAAAGTGAAGTATATGCAGTGCATATACTGTGTGTTGAGCTTCAAGGCCGATGACCAAAGATTCAGTTCAAGACCTTTGGTCCTGAAGAGATGATAGGCGTCCCGAGCATGGTGAGTCCCAAAGACAGGGTCTCCGTGCTTGCCCACATCCGGTGATGGAACAAAGCCCTTGACCTGGCTTATATCGTTGGCCCGCCTGATGCACAAGAAGCGCGCCTCTTCAAGATTGTCCTCCCCGTCCACCAGGGCGACGGTATTGATCAAGGCGCACAAATTGTGAGTGTTACAGCTTACCACTTGCAGAAATCTGTCGGCACCCTGTTCGAGCGCATCGTCGTTGATGCCTCTCGCGTACATTTTGCCGAATCCGAATTCGCTCCCCTGAGCGATAAAGCCTTTGGTGGTGGCCAGGTAATTTTCATAGAACTCGTGTTTGTTCGAGATCCCGACTCCCGAAGGCGTGCAGTCTACGACCACATCTGCTTTGGCAAGCGCTTCCTCGTGGACCATACTGGGATGGAGTCCCATGGTTTCAAAATCGTTTATTTTATCTTCATCCACTATCAGCTTCGCGCCTCTGGCGATCAATGCCCTGATTTTGGGGACGTCTCTTGGCAGCGGGGACCTTTTGTGGAATGTCACTTCTGAAAATCCGGCTTGCTCCCTAAACGAACACAACAATCCAATAAGGGGCTCTCCAATGGTTCCAGTTCCAACCACATGGACCACGCCTTTTTCCTTGGCCATTCGTGCCTTCTCCTTTCCAGAATCTTGCATGTTGAGCAATTGTCTACTTTATGAGCCAGACAACCATTTACCAGAAAGTAATCGCCTCAGGAAAATGGCAGGTAGCTCTGCAACAACGATTTACGAGGGGCTTTTTCCTTTGTTTCCTTCTTTTCAGTATCTGACGGAAGCTCTGGAGATTCGGCCGCCATATTCTCGGGCAAGCTTACCTCACTCGATGTTCTCTCCATTTCCGGTTGACCGGCTGCCGCCATTTGAGCTGTTCTTTCAACTATTTCTTCTTCCGCAGCTACCGTATGCTCTTCCCTTTCGAGCGGCAGGACAGACTCCGTCTGAAATTCCTCATCATGAGTGATTCCCGTACCAGCTGCGAACCGGACATCAGTTTGGGGTGCAACAGTCTCCAGCTCAGGCGAGGCCGCAGGTTCCAATGCAATATCCAGAGGTTCCTGGGCCGGTTCATCGCCAAAGGCTCGGTTATAAGCCTCTTCCTCGCAAGAGATCTCAGACTCTGCGGCCAATTCTGCTCCCGACTCAATGCCCTCCTCGTTTTCCGAGGTTACCTTTGTCCTCCCTCTGCGTCGCCGTTGCCTCGACTTCGAGGTTTTTTTCTGATCGAGTTCGGTAAGTGTCTCTTCCTCGCTCACTGAGGCTATTTCCGCCACTAATGTGGGGGCTGAAATGATGGCCTCGACCTGGACTGGCTCCTGAATGGCCTCTTCTTTGAGTGCCTCAACGAGTATGTCCTTTTCAGGAAGATTCTCTTTGACCATTACTGTGACACGGGCGTTGTATTGAGACTCCATCTCGACAAGCGCGGCCCGCATTCTATTCAGCAAGTACTCGCCTACCTTCACTGGGACGGTGGCCCTGACTTCTGACACGTTCGTCTTGATGAGGAGGGACTTGATCTTCCTGAATACCGAAAGCGCAGCCATTTCCGGTGATTTGATACGGCCCTGACCGTCGCACATTGGGCAGTCCGTGTACTCGCCAGTCCCAAGCACGGACCGCAGCCTCTGCCTCGACAGTTCCAGCAGTCCCAAAGCTGAAATACGGAGAATCTTGTTTCTTGCCCTATCGGTCTTCAAAATCGTTTTGATGGCCTTCTCAACGTCCTGTTTGTGCTTCTTCTGGGTCATGTCGATAAAATCGATCACAATAATTCCGCCCAGATCCCTGAGCCTCAATTGCCGCGCAATTTCGGGAGCGGCTTCCATGTTGACCCGGTACGCCGTCTCCTCGATGCCCTTCTCTTTTGTGGCACTTCCGGAGTTTACATCTACCGTCACGAGTGCCTCAGTGGGCTCAATTATGATGTACCCTCCGGATTTCAGCCTTATTCTTTTCCGGTATACCTGTTCCACCTGCTCTTCGAGCTGGTACTTGTTAAACAGTGGCCTCTTCTCCTGATACATTTTCACGAGGTTTTCATACTTGGGCATGACCTGGTGAAAGAATTCTCTGACCTTCCTGTGGGTGTCCTTTTCGTCAACAAGGATTTCGGAAATATCAGACGAGAAATGTTCCCGTATGGACCGGATCACAATGTCGTGTTCCCTGTACAAGAGAACGGGCGCCTCATACTTAGCCAGGTTACCTTCAATGGATTCCCATAGTCTCAAGAGATAATCCAAATCACGGGCGAGTTCGGTTTTTGTTCTGCCCATTCCCGCTGTCCGGATTATAAATCCCATGTTTTCGGGAAGCTTGAATTGCTTGACGATTTCCTTAAGTTTCTTGCGTTCCTTTTCGTCTTCGATCTTTCGGGACACTCCGTAAAGATCAGTGCCCGGCATCAGCACCAAGTATCGGCCGGCCATGGACACGTTCGTTGTCAGACACGCTCCCTTGGTGTTACGTTCTTCTTTGTTCACCTGAACGAGGACGTGATCGTCCTTTTTGAAGACATCCTGAATTCTGGGCCGCCTGCGTGCCCCCTCGAAGGACTCGGGAAAGTATGACGGGTGAACGTCATTGATTGACAGGAAACCGTTTCGCTCGGCACCGTAGTCTACAAATACCGCCTGAAGAGAAGGCTCTATTCGGCCCACCACTCCTTTGTAGATATTTCCGAGGGTGGCCTCTCTGGCTTTCACTTGGACGTCCAGTTCCTCCAGGAGCCCGTCGCATACGACAGCGACACGGCATTCCTCAGGTTGACTGGCGTTTATGAGCATTTTTTTTGACATTCGGTTCTTCTCTTCTCACTTTTGTTCATTCTAGGCTTCTTCTCTCCGCCGGACCGTTTTCACAACCGGCGGTAGCTATTCTACTCTATAAGATTTTTGATCTCTTTCCACAATTCATTTTTGCCAAGCCCGTTTTGCGACGAAAAAATGATCACAGGCACCTTTTCACCGACCACAGCCCTGATCACACCCCCTTGCTCCGCCATTTCCCTCCGATTCAGCTTGTCGGCCTTTGTAGCCGCAATTATAAGAGGCTTGTCGTAAGCCTGTAAGTAATGGATTAGCGTCAGATCCGATTCAGTGGGAGGCCTCCTGGCGTCAACGATCACAACAACCCCCCCGAGCTGTTTTCGTCCTTCGATGTAGGACTCGACCATGGGGCCCCACTTTTCCCTGATCTCCAGTGGCACCTTTGCGAATCCATAACCTGGCAGGTCAACGAATATTAACTGGCCGTTAATCAGATAGAAATTAAGTTTTCTCGTATGTCCGGGTGTCTTGGATGTCCTCACGAGATTGCGTCGTCCAAGAAGGGTATTGATCATAGAAGACTTACCCACATTGGACCGACCGGCAAAGGCTATCTCCGCCAATTCCCCCGCGGGGTAGTCTTTTTTGTTTTCAGCGGCACGAAGGAATTCTGCGGTCAATACTTTCATTTCCAGTCGTTTACACACCGAGATCCTGGCCCCGAAGGCTCGTAGGTCGGCAATAATTTAGAAACTGGCACAGGCTTTTTGTTTCGGTAATTTTGGAATTAGTTCCGGTGTCGCCATTTAAGGCCACGCCAGATAGTCCTCATTGTATCCCCCTTTGTCATGAAAGAAAAGCTTTCCTGATATTTCCTGCCGTTTTGGTCTGTTTTATTTTTCAACCCAGGCTTGCCAAACTGCTCTCGTCGCGATAATCAATCGACAATGGTGCATCATTCTTATCAGCAAGGAGCGGGGACTGGCTATGAGCAAAGAAATAATCAGCGCGCCGGAAGCCGGCGTTCCGGTGGGACCCTATTCTCAGGCCGTGGTTTCAGGGAACCGGATTTTCCTGTCCGCGGAAAAAGGAGTGGACCCTGCCACCGGAAAAGTTGCAGATGGGGGGGTAAGAGGCCAAACCCTTCAGGTTTTGAAAAATATCGGCACAATTTTGAAAGCCGCTGGCGCATCAATTGAGCACGTCGTCCGCTGTGTGGTCTATCTCCAAAATATTGAGGACTTTCCAGCAATGAGCGATGCCTATGCCACGGTGTTCACCAGTCAGCCTCCAGCCAGAACCACCGTGGGGGTCGCGGCTCTACCGCTTGGCTTGAGCGTCATGATTGAAGCTACGGCGATCAGGGCTTGAACGGTGAGCCATGCCCGACGACATCCGAAGAGATTTCCGCAGGCGTGACGCGCTCCCCGTCAAACTGGCGCTTCTGAGACGGGTGTACGAAACGTACGACGAAGTCGCAGCAGGCTTCAAATCGGCATGCGGAATGTCGTGTGCGACATGCTGTACGCAGAACGTGTTGTCCACTTCAATTGAAGCAGAGTTTCTGCTCCAGCATATTGAGAGTTCGGGGGGAACAGGACTGGTGACGAGGAATCTTCATCAAGTGTGCCCCAGGAGAATGCAACCTGCTCTCACCATCAACTCCCTTGTTGAATACTGCCTCAATTCAGTGGAAATCCCTGAACCACAACAGGAAGAGAGGCACACGGTATGCCCCTTGCTTGAGAACTCCGGCTGCCCAGTGTACGCGGCCAGACCATTCGCATGCAGATCCATGTGGTCTCAGGAGACCTGCCGACCGCAAGGGGAAGCGGTAATGAATCCGATACTGGTGAGCGTTAACGGTGTGTTTCAGCAGATCATCGAAGACTTTGACCGCGGGGGCATGTACGGAAATGTGCTCGATTTACTTTCTTTTCTGAGCAAGCCGGGTCAGCGAGAGATATATTTGTCAGGAGGCGAAGCGGAACCTCACAATAGACTGCTGCGCACTGTGCCAAACCCCGGTTTTCCAGTCCCCCCCGAACACAGGCCGTACGTGATGAAGTGGTTGAACCGCTTATGGGAAAGGAAGGCAGCGGGGTTGCCGTTCAGGGAAGCCGTGCTGAAACTTCGAGAGATGTGGTCATCGCGGTAGGCAAAGCACACAGGAAGCGAAGCGGAAATGTAATTTGGGGTTGGCGGAGGTGCATGGGAATCGAACCCACCCAGGACGGTACTAGCGCCCTGCTTACGGTTTTGAAGACCGCGGAGCCCACCAGGACTCTACCACCTCCAGCGGCTAGGGATTGCCCTCGAGCGACATAATATTACACCTTAAACGGACCGCTTGGAAGGGGGATCGACGTACTGTTTGCCGAAAAAGATTTTCATCCCCGCCAGTATCGATTCCAAATTGCCGTTGAAAGCCAGAGTCATTTCGTTATGTGCGGCAAAGCCGCAGCAGCCGCATTCCTGGGGTCCCCGATTTTTCAGGTAACAGCCGTGAAGCACTGTCCCGTCGGGTTCGGCGTTTGCCAGCAGCTTGTCTTGGCAAGTCCATTTTTCCTGTTTCAGCTCCCTGAGGCTTCTGTAGGAATTGGCCACCGGATATCCCAAGCCCTTCAGAAAAATCAATTGATCCAGAAGGTTGCCTCGTTCTGGTACGGGTAAGAAAAGTGGATCCGGAAAACCGTTGTATGGGTAATGAAACTGTATCGTGACGCCATCCGCCACTCCCAGAAGCATTGTAACTAGTTGAGGTATGCTTTCCGCGTTGAAGGCATTCACAGTGGTGCTTACAAATGCCCCGGTTTGCCCGGGACGCTGCAAATTTCTGAAGACACGGAAAAACATACCGCGCCCGCGTATCTCGTCGTGAATCCTGGCAGGACCGTCGAGACTGACCCACACCCTATCCAGTTCCAGCCCCTGCCACCCGAGGGTCCCGTTAGTAGTCATGCAAACGCAGGGAAAGTACTTTCTGGCTGCCTCCACCACATGCCGGATGTTTTTCTTGGCGTCCTTCCACAGAAGGGGCTCTCCCCCTTCAAGGATCAGTATTTTCACGCCCATCTGCTTCAATTGTCGCATGGTCTCAACTACGCCGTCGAAGTCCTGCTCTTGTCCGGACCGTTTCCAGTATGGGCAATGACTGCATTTCAGATTGCAGTTATGCGTAATTTTGTAGCCGGCGAGCACGGGTGAGACTCTTCCCAGCAGGTTGTAAGACAAGAAAGGCAGCACAAACTTGACCAAATTCCCGGAGGCGGTCCACAGTCGACTGAGAGAGCTTTTTCCAGTATTCTCCATGACGAAACCCGAGCGAAATATTCGATCTCGCCCCGATTATTGCCGCTGCCAGAAATTATTGCAACGAATGTCAAAGCTCTCCGATCCCCGAGCTTCCTCCAGGAGGTTAAATCATTCATCATTGCTTTTAGGGAACCGTGGGATGGCCGGGGCTTCAGTTCTGTCCCGGAGGCTTGCGATCCATTTTGTCTGTCAAACCGCCTCAATCGCATGAGAGTGCTCTAGAAAACCGAATGGTGGCTGACCCTGTTTCGCAGTTCGCCAGTTATTTCTGTGGCAAGAAGGTGATTTTTACAGCGCGTTTTGATTTCCCCAGGGGAACCAATTTTCAAAGACTCGCATGGGAGCCATTCAGGAAACTTCCTTACAGCCAAACCCGATCTTACTGCGAAGTGGTTACCGCAGTATGGAATCCCAGGGGAGCGAACCACTTGAAGCACTGAACCCTCATCAAACTGGCTCCCATTTGTCTTCCAGCGCGGAGCGGTCCATCAGTTTACGAATTGTCGCAATGTCCTCCAGGAACTCGAAGTCTCTTGCCTTCTGATTCTCGAATACGTTTCCAGCATATATTGGCCTCTTTTGAAGAAGGCCATTCACCAGACTCGCCAAGGGACTTCCCAAGTTTTCGGCACCACCCTCGTAATCCCTGACAAATCTTTGCACGTCTTTACGAAGTTCCAGAATCAAGCTAAACCCCCTGCGGAACAACAGCTCCATGTGGTTTGACTTTAACAGAGCGGCCGCAGTGGCAACGTCTTCCTCACAGACATCTTCCAGGGCCATGTTGATGTACGCCCCCACC
The DNA here is from genome assembly GCA_016212935.1 of Desulfomonile tiedjei. GTDB lineage: Bacteria > Desulfobacterota > Desulfomonilia > Desulfomonilales > Desulfomonilaceae > Desulfomonile > Desulfomonile tiedjei_A. The sequence continues at coordinate 7,608 of JACRDE010000577.1, forward strand.
TTCATGAGGCTAGCCCGGATTTCTTCTGCAGAGCCGGGGTCCTTGCCGTCGGCTATCATCACTTTATTGCCCAGATGAGCCAATTCCGCACAGAGTCTGTCTCTTTCCTCGGCGGTCGATATTCTGTCAAGGCTCCGCCTGAACAGATTGTCGGAATCCAGAACCTTTAATGGAAATTTCACCATCGGACAAGGCTCCTCGGCGTCGCGTTCCGGTGGAGGACTCGACAACGGCCCGACGAGCTGGCCCTTATTGATGTACTGATAGATCTCCAGAACTTCATCGAACTCCGGAAATCCTTTCTCCGCCAACCTGGAGTTTCGCCACTTCCGAGCAGTCTCCTCATGTTCCATATGGTTGTCCCAGCTGAGGTGCTCCATAAGAGTCATATAGTACTCAGTGTGCCAGCGAAAAATGGCTTCCAGAATCCTTTTTATAGCTTCTTCAGAATCAGGGGTTCTGAATTCGACAAAAAACAAGTCGTCCAAGGTAAATTGGGGCAGAGAATCCATTTGCTCGGTCAGGTCCACTTCAGGATCTCTCAGTCTGACTCGCAAAAGACGGCCTAATATCGCAAAGAGCAATTCCGAGTCAGTTACCTGCACAAACTGGATTATCTTATCATCTCCACTCGCAGCAATGAATTCCAGCCAACGGCCGGCGGCTCTTAGGTCCAACATGTCCTTTTTCCATAGCTCTACGTCCAGGACGTATTGCAGTTGTCTGCCCGTGGTCATGGCAATTAAGGCAGGGGCGCTCTCTTCCCCAAGTTCCTTGATGGTAAAGAAGACCTCTTCCTCTGAGATTCTGCGCATAATTTCCGAAGCCCGCCTACTGACCGAAATCAGTTGCTCGAGGGCTTCCGCGGACAGATCACCTATAATCTCCACCCTTCTTTGTACAGGCAGATTGTCAAAGGATTCTACTATGCGTGCGGCTTCGTCCGTGGTCAGTTTGCGATCGTTCATGCCCCACAGTTTATTCATACCGGAGTAGGAAATCAACTCACCGCCATTGACGAAACACAACCACATCGACTAATTTGAATCATGCTGTCGCTTTCACCGAACGGGATCAGGGCGGATTCAGAAGGCCCACTGACAAGCCCTTCGCCCATAGATTGCTTTGAACCGTTTGATAAGAGGCAAAGATTGATTAGAATAATTTAATGACCATCAGGAGGCGATAATGGAAAAACTGACCGGCAAAGCTATCATCGCCATGGGAGGGGGTCCTACCGCGGTCATCAACCAGTCATTGGTGGGCGCAGTGCTTCAGGCACGCCAGTACCCTCACATAACCCAATTCTATGGAGCTTTCCAAGGGGTCGAAGGCCTTGTGACAGAACAACTGTGCAATCTCTCTGAAGCCACGAGACACAACCTGGAGATGGTGGCTGCTACTCCGGGAGCAGGAATGCGAAGCACCCGGGTCAAGCCCGATGAAGAATACTGCAAGAGAATATTCGATGTTTGCAAGGCGCACGGAGTGCGTTACTTCTTTTACATCGGCGGCAATGACTCTGCCGAAACCTGCCGAATAGTCAACAAGTTCGCCCTGGCGGAAAGCTATGAACTAAGGGTTATGCACATTCCCAAGACCATAGACAATGACCTGAGAGTGACAGATCATTGTCCTGGCTACGGGTCCGCCGCCAAGTTCGTTGCTCAGGCGTTCATGGGAGTCAATCTGGACAACCGCTCTTTGCCGGGTGTTTACGTGGGGGTTGTCATGGGTCGGCATGCTGGCTTCCTGACCGCTGCTTCGGTTTTCGCCCGTAAGTATGACGACGATGGACCTCATCTGATCTATGTGCCTGAGAGGCATTTCAGCAGCGAAGAGTTCCTGGCCAGCGTGGACGCTACCTATACCAAGTATGGCCGGGCCGTGATTGCTGTGTCCGAAGGAATACAGGACGAGAGAGGGGCTCCCGTTGTTGCCGGACTGGTGAAAGAGGTGGAGAGGGATTCTCACGGCAATATTCAACTGTCAGGGAGCACTTCGCTCGGGGACGCTCTTACCGGACTTGTCAGGGAAAAGTTGAAAATAAAAAGGGTTAGATCAGATACTTTCGGATATCTTCAAAGGTCTTTTCTCGGATGCGTAAGCGAAGTAGATGCGAATGAAGCCAGAGAAGTCGGCGAACGCGCAGTTCAAATAGCCGCATGGCACAGAGTCGATGGTTCAATCACGATAGAGAGGGTCGGCGATTACGGCGTGCGTTACAATTTGACTGCCCTGGACGAAGTTGCCAAGGAAACCAAGTCAATGCCTGATTCCTTTATTGACGGCGTGAATAACGTCACTGTGGACTTCAAGAATTACGCGAGACCGTTACTGGGCGGACTACCTGTTTATGAACGGATACACGCTCCCATCGTACCGAAAATTCTTCATAAATAGGTTGGTACAAGAATTTGTTTTGCTACGGCCGGGAAGTCTATTCGGGGAATTCTCCAGATTGCCGCCTGACCGCAAGAGTTATTGCGAGGCACGATGAATGAAAATCCGGAAAGCTTAAACGCGCTCTCGGAAATGATCGCTCTTTCCAGCTACGGAAACACGAAGAATCTTATTATAACTGCGGTGGATTTAGGAGGACCGATTGACCCAGCGGCAATGATTCTCGCAACCAAACGCACGGGGACAACATATCCTCAATTCGCCAGCACGCTGAAGGAAATACGGCAGAGCGCCAAACATCGCCTGGTCTGGGAACGACATCCGGATCTGGAAGTTCCGACCATCGTGACGGAACTGAAGTCTTCGGATGCAGGGGGCCTGCTGGAAAATTTCCTACTGCACTTGAGTCCACGCCTGGACAGAAATTGGAACCTGTTTGAAGAAGTCCCCGCGGAAGTTCACCTGGTTCGAGTCTCTGAGAATCATTACATCCTCGCGCCCGTTATACATCATGCGGTGGCAGACGGGGGCACGGCTTCTGAATTCGGCAGAGAGCTGCTGGCGAATTATCATGAGATTATCACGGGTGAGAGGCCACATTGGGCCTGCGAACCCCACCCCCTGTCCAGCACCAAGAAGCGAATGGTGGAGGCCAAGAAAGCCTCGTTGAGAGACTACATACAGGAAGCTCGCGAGGCAGTGACTCACGCCATGGAAAAACCCATTCTCCTCAAAGGCGAAGGCACGCCCGGAGACACCCGCCAGTTTCACGTCAAAAGGCTACTCTCCGAAGAGGACTCATTAAGAATAATAGGCGGTTCTTTCAAGAGAGGGATTTCCCCGGTGGATCTTTTTGCCGCGTGCACCAATCTCGCCATAGACGGATGGAACGGCGCCAGGGATGTCCCGCCGGGCCTGCTAACCACATCAGTATCAGTAAACATGAGAGGACGATTCCGTGGATTTGAAGGCGGAAACACCAGCGGTTTGATCTTCTTCAGGTCAGCACCGGAAGATAGACGGGACCTGCGGACGTACGCTCGTTCCATAGCAGTCAGAAGAATCCGACATTTCCGAAATCAGATGGACCTGACCTTTTTCCAGAACGTCTCCAGGATGACCGGAGTATTGAACCTTTTTCCATTCAAGGCCAGGCAGCGGGCAGTTCATTTTCTGATGAACACACATCAGTTCTCTGCAGCCGTGACTTTTCTCGGAGTAATATGGCCTGTATTCAAGAATGGAAAACTTTCAATGGAGTCCAGCCCCACTGAGATGGGCGGCATTTCCATAGACGAGGTGCACGGCATAGGTTACAAACTGCTGTCCAACACCCGAATACTTCTTATCGCCTACATTTTCAGGAATAGGCTAAACCTGATGCTTGCAGCTTCAGCGTCTTTATTCACGCGAGAAGAGGCTGAGTCCTTTACGGACTTGATATTGGCCAACCTGATGCAAAATGCATTGGAAGCGGAGGCCGGTGAAGGCCAAACGAGACCGGCTGTGGGTAACGGGATGGCGTAGGCCTCCGGGGAAACTGTCCGTGGAGAATGCTGTTATTTCCCTGGCAATTCTTCCGGATGGTCTTCGCAGAATAGCATGAATTGCCCGGTCTTGATTCTTGAAGCTGAACACTTGATCTTTCTCAATGTTCCGTCAGGTGCCTCAATGTGAAACAAGGTCGCTTCAGGAGTTCTATTTTGAGGATCGTCAAGATCGCGCAGCCATTCCAGTAATTCCTGCCGCTTGCAGGTGGGCTCCCCTTCCCCATCTATATTGAACAATTCCCTGAACTTCGAGCTCGCTTGCTTGATGCTTCCGTCATTCTTGATTATCGCACAACCTCCGGGAACCAGTTCCGAGAGCGCCTCGAACCTCTGCTTTTCTGTGCGAAGAGCTTCCCTGGTCTTGCCGTGCTCGTTCATTTCGCGACGCAGTCTGTCATCTGCCTGAACAACGAGTTTTCCTGTCTTCTCCAACTGCCTTTGGCTCAGGAGCAGCTGCGTCTTTTCGTTGGTCATATTCTCTATGAGCAGGAGCACGAACCTTTCGGAGCCAACTCTCACTGATCTGAAATAAAGGCGGCCCCATATTTTCCTGGCGTCCAGTTCTAGAATGCCTTCCGCCACCTGCGGGCGCCTGCTTCTAAAAACCTTCCTGATGAGTGTCTGCGCCTTTTCCGCATTTGCCGTTCGCGGCACCAGAGACGAAAACGGCACACCTTCGATACTCTTGAAGTTTGCAGCAAACCTCCCGCAAGACTGATTGGCGAAAACAACCGTATACGACCAGTCGATAAGGAGAGCGGGTACAGCCAGCACATCGAGAAGCTTCCCAAAATAATCCGCGGCCATAATTCCCATGTCAAAGCTTCCGGAGGTGCTCAAATCGGTGTTGAACCAGGAAGTGATGTCTATGGTCTGAGCGGTGAACTCCGTCGCTTCCTCTGTGAGGGTCGTAACAGAAGCAGATTCACTCATCTGGTCCACTTCCTCATCCTCCCCGCTGACCTCGCAGGGCGGTTTCTTTTTGCCAATTCTGATTAGGTATTCTACCCATTTGCTTTGAATCCGTTACGCCGGATGCGCCAAAAAATGCATTTCTGTCTCGCAAATCTTGCGAAGCCTCGAAGCGGGAGACTGGTACAAACCTACACCATTATATCTTATATGAAAGTGAGATTCCGGTCAATGGAGAAAAGGGCTTTAGCTGCACGATTCCACGGATCAAGGCCGAATCTGCCGAATGAACTCAAAAAGTGTGGCTAGAGGTCGCAGAAATATTATAATTGTGGTAAGCCGCTAACGAGGAAGTTGCGGTCGTTTTCGGGAAACGTTGCGTCCGTTGCCGCCGAGCAAGGCAGTACGGCCCGTGGACAATGTTTTTTTGCCTTGGGGGTGCTTGAATGACGGGAATTTTAATAAGCTGGATCCTTGGAACAATAACCATTCTCCTGGTGGCATACGTGGTACCCGGCGTAAGAGTGGCTGGATTATCGAGCGCAATAATTGCATCTGCAATTCTGGGAATACTCAATGCCTTGGTAAGACCGATTCTGGTTTTTCTTACATTTCCGCTCACCATACTAACTCTGGGGCTCTTTTTGTTTATAATCAATGCCTTGGTGTTTCTACTGGCCGGTTCGATTTTTCGAGGATTCAAGGTCGACTCGTTTGGTACAGCTCTGATAGCGTCCATAATCGTGAGTATAGTGTCATTCGTCCTCAACAAAATCGTCTTCTGATAACC
>JACRDE010000586.1 GCA_016212935.1 Desulfomonile tiedjei
TCACCCCGTCGGGACTGGCCGTGCCCGAGGCTTCCACCGTGAACAGGGTTCCGGTATTTTTCCTCAAGTATTTGCCAATCACCAGGGAATTTGATTTGAGGTCTATACCCACTGAAAAATTGGTTGCAGCGTTGTTACCCTTCAACGAGAGATGGGCCGGAATGGTACCGGATATCGTCCAATCACCAGGCAAGAAGCCGAGTTTTCTTATATCCGATGGCAAGAGCTTCAGATCGCCGGCGATATTCATGCCATCAGGAGAAAAGGAGCCGCCTATTTCCGCCGGGCTGTCCCCTATGGTCCCTTTTATCGAGGAAAAACTCACGCCAGTGCCCCTGAACCTCAATGAACCACTGACCTTACGCAAAGGGAGCGGCAATCCCACGACGCGACATTGAAACTCATCTAAGTCCAAGCGTCCTTTCAAATTAGGATTCTTGAGGCTCCCCTTTATGTCGAGGGTGATGGACAATCCTCCGTGAAAGTCCGAGATCTTCGACAGCCACGGCGAAATGTTGGCCGCAACCGGCCTGAATTCCAAAATCGGCTTCAAATCCTGTGCCTGCGCGTTCATGGAGACAAACAGATCAGCCCTGGCAGATCCGGAAAGGTCCCCGATGAATCCGTTCAGAACGATAGGAGACGACCCAAGGGTTAGGCTTATGCCCTTGAACAGTATTTCGTCGTTGCTGATGCGAATTCGGCCCGTCGCGTCGGTCACGGGCAAACCGAACCCAGGAATGAAGCCCGAGATCCTGTCAGCGTATGCATCCAGCAGAAGAGCGGAACCTGCGCCTTGCAGATTATAGAGATCCGATAGCTTCCCGGCCCAAGCTCCGCCAATAATCATCAAATGACCTGAAAGGCCTGCTTCGATCAGGCGCTCCCTGTCCTCATCCTTGAGGAGCTTTTGGGGAATGAATGGAAACAGTTTCTGCAGATCCAGGTCCGCCTTTTTCACTGACACACTCACGCCGGGTTGCTGGGAAGACAACTCACTGATTTTGATTTCCACGCCGAAGCTCATTCCTGGAATAGTGAGGTCCGGTACATCAACGGTGAGCAATTCTCCGTCTCGTCGTGCCGTGAATCTGGCTGATGCCTTGGTTACCGGCGCCGGATTGGCAAATAACTTCCCGGGCAAGAGAATCGCGTTGGATAAGGTCAGCTCGCCGTTTGCAGCGAATTGCTCTGCACTTCCGTCGAGCTCCACTGAAGCGTTGACCAAGCCTTCGGACACCGGAATTTCTATGTGCAAGTCCGCAATTAATCCGAGAATGACAGAAACTGGCAAATCAGTGATCTTCGCGTCTACGCGGCCTCTCCATTCTCTATCGAGCACCGGAGTGGCATCGACTTTCCCTTTTATCGAAAACATTCCGGTTTTATTATAGGAAACGGCTTTTCCGCTTAGTTGAAAATCCTTTGCGCCTCTGGGGGCGAGGTCATCAGCAATCAGTTGGATTTCTGAAAAAAAGGTCTTGCTGGTCTCGGCCTCCTCGATTGATTCGCCGAACACGATACGCCCGCCATGTATCTCCAGACGCTTCACCACTGGATACACTTTGGGCGCAGGGGGTGGAGCCATTTTTTCCGGGGGATGAAAAATACTGGGCCTTGGCACGACGATCAATGGACTGGTAATCGTGATGTAGTCGAAGTGGAGAGTGCCCGCAAGAATCGGCATCAACGTGACACGCAATTCAATCTTAGGGACTGATAGCACTTGCTTCAGGCCGGGATTGTCGCGGACCTCCAGGTCGGAAACAGTAATCCGCGCTGAATCCAAAGACAGCCACTCAAGGTCAGCAGACGCAAAAGAAACCTTCTTGCCCGTGGAAGATTCGATTCCCCCTGCAATCATGGAAACGACCTGTTTCCCTTCCAGGCCGAACCGTACAAATAAAAACGCCCCCCCAACAAGAACCAGCACAAAGGCGAAAAGCAAGGTTAGTACCAGTGCAACCCGCCCAGGCCGCTTCGATCGTGAAGCCGTAGTCTGGTTTCTGTTTTCCATTGGGAAATTCGGAACTGAAATCCGGCCGCAATCAACTCACGGCCGGTCAGAGTTTCGTAGGATCATCTGTTTGCTGTCGGGAATACTGAAGGGTATTCTGTCCGCAAAGGTTGAAGAGTTAGCCTTTGGTCAACCTCTTAATTTTTGCGATTTTCTTCCTCAGGACGGTCAGACGAAGTTTGGACGCGCCCTGTTCCCTTTCCTCATCCCGCTTCTGTCTCAGTTCCTGGACCTTGGCCTTTAATTCTCTTACGCCCTGGCCTTTCGCTTTTCCCGGTTCAGGGACCCCTTTGGCTTTTCTGACTTCAGTCAGCAATTCTTCTTTGTTCATTCCATGAACACCCTGGACTTCACCGCTTTTGAGTGCCTCTTCACGAAGTTCTTTGATTGTCCAATTCTCCAACGGTTTTTCCTTTTTTTCTTTTTCTTCCTTTTTCTTTCCGGCCATTTTTGCTCCTGCTCAAAACTATCTCATTCGAATATAATATTCCGCTTAAGGGATTATCACCAAAATCTCTTTAAAGTTCAACCGGTTTTTTCCAGGGCGTCTTTGCGTCGGTTGTCGGTCTTACTCTCAAAAGCCATTCTGCAGATTTCTTCTGGGGATCCTCGCCGATATGTCGCCAATCAGTATTCGTCCATTTTGGCCAGCATTTCCAAGTCGAAACCTTCTTTTCTGTTTCGCACATCATAGTAGAAAATTACCAGACATACCGCCCCAAACACCTGCCCGAATAAGCTGCCGAGATTACTTAGAACCTGAGTCAAGACTGTCTTCGCTAGTTGAGACAAGGGAAACAAGGCGGCCACCAGGGACGCAGGCATCTGGAAAAGCCACGCAATGGTGAAGCTTATCAACGCGAACAGATTGAGCAAGACTACCAATCTTCCCCAATATGACCGCGGCCATCCGCCCTCGGCCTTACCGGTGAGCAAGCTCCAGCTTCTACGAAGGGCGCCCATGTAAGCCACGTCCTCAATGATTATCACCTTGTCGAAAAGCACGAATTTGATTATCAGGTAAATCAGTACGCAAAAAAGAGGAATCCAGGTCACAGCAGACCACCAACCTGATGGTGTCACTATTTTGAACAAAAAATAAAACCCGGTGCCAGCGACAGAGATCATTGCCGTGGCCAGGAATATCATCAGTGTGAAAAGCAACGAAGTGAGCACAAATTTTCCAAGTCTGTCAAACACAAAACCATATGATTCCTTTATGTTGATCTTTCGTCCCAAATACGTGGAAGACACTGCATGTATCATTGCGCCTTGAGCGAGGTAGAACATCGCTATGAAGAACACAATGGCGCTCGGGATAATCAGTACCCCTGCAACAACAAGCATTGTTATCGACATATTGGTGATGTTATGCACCGTCAAACCAATAATTCCCACAACAATGGCAAGGGCCACGGTGATCAGCCCCGTGATAAGCCAGGGAATAGCGGCTATCGCCAAGAGCTTCCAGAGATTGGCCCTGCAGATCTGAAAAGTCTTGTCTAGAATTCCTCCCAGTGTGAGCGGCTCAAGGGAGACATCCTCAGGCTGCCTTTCAGGTTCCCGGTCGAGGGATGATGGCTCCGGGCCCGATTTCGATAGCGCCCCTGAGCTGGTCTGTGTAGATCCCTGCTTCGATAGCTCATCCGGAACTGGCATGAATTGCGTAGAAGACATGATCTGGGTCTCAGAGAGCAACGCTGTTCCGGGCAATATCTGTGTCTCGGCTACATCGGCAATAGCGGGGATCTCAAAGGGCGGAATGACTTCCACATCGCAATTCAACTTACCCAAATACTTGATCAATCTACCCGCGTTTTTCCTGGAAGCTTTCCTGGTCATTGTCCAAGGTAAGGATTCCAACCTCTTGAGGGTCTTCCCTGCGTCGAGGTTTTTTACGATACGCGCTATCCCATCAGCTACCTTGGCCTTATCCGCTCCCGGTTTCAAGCCGGCGATGATCACTGTGAAGAGAGTTTCAGAGTTCTCCTCGGACATGGATTCTCCTTCCCTCGAATCTTGTGGTTTCATCGATCTTTGCCTTACCGCGTTTAGGATTTCAGAGAATTCTCGTGCGTTCTCTGTAAAGGGTTTCCATTATCTCCAAAAAATGTTCGGGATCAGCACCGATTTTTTCCTGCCCGTTTCTTAGGAGAATGCGCTTAGAGATTTCCGATGCCAATCGCAATCTGTGTTCTGTATCCAACTCTTCTCGGCGGGAAAGGAATTTCGACACAATCCGATAATCCTCGGCAGTCATGGCCGCGACTGCGGTCTGCAATTCGGGGTCGGCAGAAGATGCTGCCGAAGCAACGTCCAGGACAGCCGGGCTCCTGGCTTCACGCTCCGAAATCACGATTGTTCCGGCGGCAAGGTCGCCCAGTCTACGATTTTGCGAATCCAAGAACATCACGATAAGTCCCAGGGGGTAGACCTCGGCTAAAATGTCTACAAATCTCAAAATATTTCTCACTGCCGAATCAAAAAAGGAGATGGGCCGGGCGTCTTTTCTAATCACCCGTATCTCCTGATATCGCTTTCCGGGTGTGGAACCGCTCCAGAAATACTCGAATAATAAGAAATATCCTATCATCACTATTCCATAAAACAGGAAACCTATGGCTATGAGCCACTGCCACACCCCCTTCTTGGCCTTGGCCAGGAATTCGACAAACTGGGCCATTTGTCCAGTGAAAAAGAGTAAAATACTGAAAAAGAGAACGATCCCAAGGATCGTCCCTATTTGAATGGCTTTGTCTATGAGAAAAGCGATGAATCGTACGCCTATTCCCGCTAACTGAAATTGGAGCTCCAGGTGGTCCGGAGTCTCTATGGTAACCATTTTGACGTTTTTTTTCACAGCCGATCCTCGGCGTGATATGATCGGATAGGAGCTGCCGGCCTTCAGGAATCGCTCTGAACACGAGATATCCAGGGGACCGAAATTGAATATAAACGAGTTCGTGCAGGAACGCAAAGCTGAATGGGACAAACTCAACAAAATTACTGCAAAATTGCGGCCCGGCTCACGGGAAAACCTTAGTCGCGAAGATTTGTGGGAGCTTGGCAGGCTCTATTCTGCAGCCGTATCGGATCTTTCCCTGCTGAGGTCCTCAGAATTCGGGCGGGATGAACAAAATGACGTGGTGCGGTATTTGAACAGCCTTGTAATCCGAGTTCACGGAATGATCTACAAAAAGCCCCCGCTTAAGTGGCATTCGATTGTCGATTTCATAGTCCGAGAATTCCCAAGGTCCTTTAGACAGAACCTTTCTTATGTCTCGCTTTCGGCCGGTATATTTGTTTTGTTGGGTCTCACGGGATTCGTGCTTGGGGTTCAGTCGCCTGGATTCATAGAGCTTTTGGTCCCGGAACGCATAATCAGCACGGTCGAAGGCGGCCAAGTATGGTTCAACAATCTTTACACTATAGCGCCCGCCGCATCCAGCAGACTCATGACCCACAACATTTCAGTTACTTTTTTTATGGCAGCGTCAGGAATTACCTTCGGAATAGGCTCTGTGTATCTGCTGGGGCTCAATGGGCTGTTGATAGGATCCGTCGCTGCGTTGTGTTTCAAGCATGATCTGTCGCTTGAATTCTGGTCTTTTGTTTTGCCCCACGGAAGCCTCGAATTGACGGCCGTATTCATAGCGGGTGCCTCAGGTTTGATTCTAGGGCACGCGTTGCTTGATCCCGGTCCTTACAGAAGATCTGAATTTCTTTCCGTTAGAGGCAAGGAAGCAGGCAAATTGGCTCTAGGATGCGTGCCTCTGTTGATCTTGGCCGGTGCAATCGAGGGCTTTTTTTCGCCTTCTCCTTTGCCCGCGTGGTTCAAGATGGTTTTCGCGGCCCTGATGTTTCTGTCGCTCATGGGGTTGCTTATTTTCGCGGGCACAGGCCCGTCGCTGGACGACTCCGATTCGGAGGACATCAGGCAGTGTTGAAGCAGTCATAGAATTGGGCACCAGCATGGAAACAAGATGTGAATTCTCAAAACTCACTATTCCCAATGATCGCCTTTACGTAAAGGTTGCCGCTACGTACGTCGATGAAATCGCAAAAAAGCTTGGATTTGAAGAAAAAGACCGAGCGGACATACGCAGCGCCCTGACTCAAGCGATAGAAGACACCATAGAGCATGCCTTTGAGTCCTATGAAAGGACCACGTTCGATATATCGTGCGAGCGGGTGGCTTTGGGTCTCAAAGTAGTGATCCGAGACATGGGGATGCCTTTTGACCCCCATCAAAGCTCAACACGGAATCTCGGAAATTCTCCTGGAGAGAATCTGATGGACGAGGTCTCTTTCGCCAACCTCGGGAGAGATGGAAAAGAGACCACCCTGATCAAGTATATAAGAAACCGTGAAATCAAAGACTATCTCGAAGCATGCAGTCTCGAACCCTATGAGCAGGCTGCTGTTACGAGGACATCTGTTTCCCGACCGATTCATTTCACTGTTCGGCATATGAAGCCGGACGAAGCTATTGACGTTTCCCGAGCTGTATACAGAGCCTACGGTTATTCATACGCCATCCCTCACGTGTACTTTCCCGAAAGAATCGCGGAACTCAATGCCAGCGGGCAAATGTATTCTGCTGTAGCTGTGACGGCGAACGGGGACCTGGCAGGCCATTGCGCTCTGTTCGAGTGGAACGCGACCGATCGGACAGCGGAACTGGGCCTGGCGGTGGTCAAACCGGAATACAGAGCGCAGGGAATCTTCAACGCATTGACCGACCATCTAATCGTCAAGGCTCGATCGGAAGGCCTCATGGGAGTGTTCGGTCAAGCAGTCACGAATCACACTTATTCCCAGCAGGTTGGTCATAGATGCGGAATGAGGGATTGCGCGATCGCCCTGGCCGTGGTTCCGGAAACGGAGTCCTTCAGGGGAATCACGGAACGACTCTCCCAGAGAGACAGCCTGGTCGTGCATTTCAAGTATCTGCACAAGCCGGAACGACTGACAGTGTTCCCGCCCTCGCATCACAAAGAGATTATAGGAAAGCTTTACAACAATCTCGAAATTGAACCGGAGATATTGGTGGATCCCCAAACACCCGTCGCCCTCGGACAGTCCGTGATCAAGACCAGGGCAGGAGGCCCAATGGGTTTCGCCCGAATAGAAGTGAAGCACCTCGGAGAAGACGTTGTTTCTCAAGTAAGATCAGCTCTGAAGGATCTGTGTCTAAAGAGGTTCGAAGTGATCCATCTGCTGCTGGACCTTTGTGACCCGGCAACGTCAGCGTATGTAGAACGTTTCGAGGCGCTCGGGTTTTTCTTCGCCGGCATTCTGCCGGGCGGCTGCGCGGGCGATGGTCTCATATTACAGTATCTAAACAACGTTCCGCTGGACTACGGCAAAATCAAAGTAGAATCTCAAATCGGAAGAGAGTTGTTGGCATACATCAAGAAATTGGATCCGAATTTGTAGTCCCGTGGCGATGCGCATGGGGGCACCTTTTCAGGCATTCGGAGAATCTTACGATTCTCGGATGTCATTGCGAGACTCAACAAGTACGGAACCCTCCGGAAATATTCCAGAGAACCTCATAGAAAGGAACTGTCGAATCATGAAGCCCGCACTTCTGCTGATAGACATTCAGAATGATTATTTTCCAGGCGGCAGCATGGAGGTCGAAGGGAGCACTGAGGCAAGCATGCGTGCGACGGAATTGCTGGCTGTTTTTAGGAAGAAAAACCTGCCGGTGATCCACGTTCAGCATGTTTCCATACGTCCGGGAGCGACCTTCTTCCTTCCGGGAACCCGTGGTATTGAGATTCACGAGAACGCTCTACCGGCAGAGGGCGAAACGGTTATTCAAAAAAACTACCCTAACACCTTCAGGAACACACCCCTGTTGGAGCACCTCCGGATCAAGAACATACGCCACTTGGTAATCATTGGAATGATGACACACATGTGCGTGGACGCGACTACCCGCGCGGCCTTTGATTATGGTCTTCAATGCACGGTAGTATACGACGCCTGCGCCACGAGGGCGCTCAGTTTCGGTGATAAGCTGGTTTCCGCAGATCAGGTCCACGCAGCCTTCTTGGCTGCTCTGAACGGTATTTATGCCAATGTGGTCAGCACTCAGGCGCTCATGTCGAGCTTTGTTTAACAAAATGGAAGGAAGCAATGTCGCGCGGTGCTGGGCTTATCAATTGCATGGCCAAATGAGACCGCAGAATACAAGGTCGCCTCGAACCCATTGACAGAGAAAGCTGTGCTCGGATCTGTTGTTTTGAGTGCCTTCATGACCTATTCTCCCCTAGTATCGGTGGCCCCAACCATGCCGAATCATATCGACGATGAAACACACCCGGAGGAAGAGGCCTTCGACCTGGACGGAATGCTGGGACGCCTGGCAAAATGGCTCAGAATTCTGGGTTTTGATGCTGCATATCCGTGCAAGCGTCCCTCCGAGGATCGGTATTTCGTCACAGCCAACAAGAAAGTGAGAGATCCTAGAGCCATCATAGTGAAAGGCAACGACCCTGTAGAGCAATTGAGAGAGGTCCTTGGAGCTGCTCAGGCCATTCCGCGGCCGGGACTCTTTCTCAGCAGATGCCTGATCTGTAACATTCCTGTACGCGAGGTCCCCAGGATCAGAGTTCTTGGTCGGGTCGCCCCTCAGATCCATGAGGCAATCCATTTGTTCAATGAATGTCCCTGCTGCGGCCGTGTGTATTGGGAAGGATCTCATTCGACGAGAATAAAGCTTATGCTCGAGAAACGGGGTATCATTGGTACTCACTAATGCGCATTTAAAGAAGTGAGATTAGGGGGACCCTCTTTAGTAAAGAGGGTCCCCCCAAACCCCATATGCGCTAACTTGTGGATGTTCGGCTCTTTATCCGCCATTCCGGCGAAGGCCGGAATCCAGTCTTTTAAAACGGATTCTGGACCCCGGCCTTCGCCGGGGTGACGGTGTTGTACTTGGCTAAGTAGCTGAAATAA
>JACRDE010000587.1 GCA_016212935.1 Desulfomonile tiedjei
AATGTCGAACTCCATCTGGTCGAGCACATCGAGCATGTCATCTTGGAAGTCCGTATCAGCCTTGTCGATTTCGTCGATGAGCAGCACCACCTTCACGTCCGATACGAACGACTGACCTATCTTTCCCATCTTTATATATTCTTCGATGTTGCTCACTTCTCGGCGTGAGTCACCGAATCGACTGTCGTTGAGACGAGTCAGGGTGTCATACTGGTACAGGCATTCGATCAGTTTGAGGCTTGACTTCACATTAAGGACATACAGAGGCATATCCAGGGTTTCCGCGATGGAGTGTGCGAGCATCGTTTTTCCCGTACCCGGCTCCCCTTTCAGCAACAACGGCATCTCAAGCGCCATGGAGATGTTGACTATCTTGGCCAGTTCCTCGTCCAATACATACTTCGATGCCCCGGAAAACGTAGGGCTTACGCTTTGGTCCGACATGAGGGGTCTCTCCTCTCTTCTCTTAAACAGCCTGGACTGAAATATTTCTTTTAGCATATTTTTGCGCAATTTCTTTGCACACATCCCTGTCTCTACGTGAAGACAGGCCACACGCACGTACCCTGAAACTTTTAGCGCCCTTCACGGAGTGAGTCAATTGTCTTTCATCATCTTGGCGCTAGCGCAAGACCGAAGGTTTCCAATCAGGGCTATTCTTAGCCTCAAAAGCTTCGCACCCTGCCTCACATTATTTCACCCCGATGAACACATCTATTACATCGCATACACCACGCCTTACCTCTCTGCATGTTCGGTCAGGTTTATCGGCCTTCTGAGGCAATCATCGGAGCAACCCCCGCGCAGACGCGCTGTGGAGCACTTTTTTCGCTTGACAACGTTTTTTCAAGATGGATAATCTAGCCGTGGCGTACGAGTGCGGTTGGCCCCTGAACTTGGCCTAATGGCAGTGAAAAAAAGGTTGACAACGGGGTCTAATTCTGCAATAAAGTTTACTCACATCCGCAGAAAAACTATTTTTGGAGGCACTCCAAATCTGCATGTAAGCTTCCTTGGAAAAGGATTTTATGAAAGGAGGATGAGGGTATGGTAAAGAGAGCTGTGGTTGTTCTCGGGATTTTTTCTCTCATGATTATGGCAGCGGGGACGTCTTTCGCATTCCTCGGAATGGGTGGCGGTTGCGGCGATGATTGCGGCGGCCCCCTGTATGTTCCCGTTGATTGCCCGCCTGTTCCCGGGTTCAAAACGATAGTTAAGACATGGGAAGCCAAGATCGAGGGTCCGTGCCCGGCACCCGTCGGCTGCGCGCCTGCGTGCAAGCCTTGGGATGTTAAGGGTGGCTTTTTCTGCTCGCTGGTTACCGCTATCGCCAGCCCGCTGGATCTGCTTTTCGGCGGCTGCGACGGAGTCTATGGTTGCTTTGGCGGCTTGGGATTCCCGAAGGCTGGTCCTTGCGGTCCCGGTTACGGCCCCCTGCCCGGCGCACTGGCAGCTGTTCCCATGTTTCTCGGTGCACCCACCGTCATGTTTGAGACTCTGTGGTAAGCAGCGTCTCGTGGTGGCATCTTCTGCATGACTGCAAACATCGAAGGACCGGGTCATGCAGCCCGGTCCTTTTCGCAAGAAGCAGAAGCTGAGCGCACGAAGGACTGAGAACTAGGCCAGAAAGAGCTTGACAGTCGGCGATTTTTCAGGTAAATAAACGCTGTAATACTTTTAGCATTCAGAATATACCTTAGTATCCGGTTTTGAACTGGAAGGTCTTGAATGAAAGGAGGATGAGGGTATGGTTAAGAAATCCGCTGTAATTCTTGGAATCCTTGCCATGCTGGCACTTGGCGTGGGGATGTCCTGGGGTTACACCGTAACAAAGTGGCCTGTGCCTGGTATTCCCAACACAGTTTTCACCGGTGGGCCTGCATGTCTGCCTGGTTGCCCTGAAGACTACATGTTGAAGGGCCCTGTGGCTCCCGCTTGTGAGCCGGCTTTGGTTCCCGGCGTGATTCATGCAGCATTGAGCGTTCCTTTCCGCGCTCTTGGCATCGTAGCCACCCCGATCTTCACCGGTCAGCTGTGCCCTGGGCCCTCTTGTTGTGCGGTTGAGCTTGGCGATCCC
>JACRDE010000588.1 GCA_016212935.1 Desulfomonile tiedjei
ATCAAATCTTCCACTGGTAAGAAACGTCTTGGGATCGTCTGACATGGTTGACCTTTCTTCTAAGTTCACATTTGTAATTCTCATCGTGATTTTGCCAAAAAATCTCTGTGAATTGAAATTTTGCCAGTTTATTCCGGGTTTATTCCGGGGACATGATACCCTATTCTTCCCCTCTTCGCTTCTTGAGTCTGAAATGAAAAAAGCCACGGAGATTACTCGTGGTCTGGCGTTCTTTGTGGCGCGCCCTAAGAGATTCGAACTCCCGACCTTCTGATCCGTAGTCTGAATATTAAACAAAACAAACCCCAATATCAACCACTTACTAGATAGCCTGTTACAAAAAGTCGAGGACGATTCACAACGGTCCATGACAGACGGACACAAAAAGGACACAGGGGAGGACCCTAATTTTCCATCAGCGTGATCTTTCTCTATCGGTAAAGAAGGCGCAGTAATCAAATCATTCAAGATTTTCAGGGTAATAAGCCAATTTCAGTCTCAATGAATTCAATGGCCTACCCCAAAAGCAAACGATTTCATACCATTTCGCTTTCAAATATGTAAAATCGGGGAGGAACTTCTTTCAAGAAGTGCCTCTCCGATTCTTGCTTGTTTGAATGCAAGAGGTAATAGGCCTAACAACCGCTCCTAATCCCCCTTCCTCAGTACAGCCTTTTCGACCCATATGGGTTGTTTCGTCCGGAGCACGAGCTTGGCTTGGTCGTCTTTCATCCAATCCCACAAACAGCTTATTCGAATAACGTAGTCCTGGAGTTCCGGCTCTGCTTCCAGGTCAAACCGGATGCAGCTTTCCGGTCTTCCGGGTATGCACACTGCGGCTTCTGTCGAGTGCTCTGAGCGAATTCTCAGTTGAAGATAATTACCGCTGCTCTTATCCACAGCGGAGCCCAAATCGAGTAACAGCTCTTTCTCCGGTTCGCACGCCCGACGTGTTTCAAGAGTGCCGAGCGTTTGGGTTCTCTGCCACGCACCGCCCTCGTCGTACTTGGCCCACACAAGAGGCAGCTTCTTGAAATCCAATTGCTGGGTAATCGTTGAGATGCGTGGAAAAAGAGGGTCAGTGGCGGCGATCAGTTCAGCCGAGCTAATTTCGAAGACTGCGTCTGGCGGCGCTGTGAGAACGACATCAGCCAATACATCCACGGGACCGCTCCCAGATATGGGAATAGGCAAAACAACTTCGTTCCACTCATCCGAATAAGCCGGGCTCATTTCGGAGCGGCGGGACAGGCCAATCACCGCCGGTTTACCGGGTCTCATGAAATGCACTGTCATGGTTCCGGGGACCGACGAGCGGCACAGCAACCTGAGGAACCAATAATGCTCCTTATCCAGTGGGCCGATCCCGGTCAGATCCAGGAAACGGAAAATCCGTGAATCCCCACCGATTGCTTTGAAAGCAACGCCAGTCCCTGTGTCGATCCTCTTGCCGTTGCTGAGTGCGTACCTGTTCAGAAGTGGCAGCGTCATCTTCTGCAGAGCGTGACGCCTGCCTTCCGAAGAGGCCAGACTCTTCTCCCTCCATATTTGTAATCCACCTACATAGCCAAATGGCTTGTAATTACTGTATATAAATTCTGTTATCCTAAAGGACCTCAGTTCGTTGGGTACTCCATCCAGGCTGTCCCAGCCTGTGCCTTGCTTGAAAATCACAAACGGCAGCTTCCCTGCCCGCTGTTTGTCGCGCATCCTGCGAATTTGAAAGTCCTGCACCTGCTCTCCGGTGTGGAGTTGGCCCTGGAGCAGATATGACACGACCTCCCTATCCGCCAGCAGATACAAGAGCGTACCATTGGAAAAATCGTAAAAGGTCTGGGCAGCGTTCATGTATTCGTCGCAAAAAGGCGTCAGTCCTCGATACTGCCAGTCGTTATTCTCTTTGAGTCTGCTTTCTTTATTCCGCCACTGGTGGAAAGTGAACAGCTTACCGGTCTTGAAGTAAGTGTCCGACCATTTCTGCTCAGCCAGGAGTCTGCGATGCCTTACCGCTAGTTTTTCCGCTGTAGCAGGGTTGAGCCATGAGTAATCCCCTAGAATCATTGTGTGCACGAGTACGACGCCGACGAATGCGATCTCAGCAGTGCGCTTGGAAAGACCTAACATCACGGGAACCGAGGCCATGAGGAAGACCCCGAACAGGGCTGAATACCCTTCGTTCAACCCGTGCCGGTGTAGATTTCGGAAGGATAGGAGGAGCGACACAACAGCCAGGAACGCCAAAATGTACCACGAGCGCGGAACATCGCGAGCCCGGAGAAACCGCTCCCAAAGGAAAGTAACTATGTAGGCAATGCAGACCGCAGGGAGAACACAGTACATAAGAAATGTCACAGCATTCCAGGCCGGCCAGATTTCTGAGAAACCTTGCCCGGAACCGAGGATTCTCAATTGCAGCCAAAGCTGGTAACCGAGGTCCAAGGGCGAGCGGTTCCTGGAATACGCCAGTACGCTAAAGAGTGCCAAGGAGCCGAGCATTACCACGACCCCGGAAGTAACGGCAGCCCACCAGTCTTTCCATCCGCGACCTTGGAGGAAAGCCAGAAGCAGCAAGGACCCCGCGGCCATGGAGAGGAGTCCCGCATCATACCTGAACCAGAAAGCACAGACTATGACTAGCCAAAACATGGCCATTCTGGACCAACCGGGCCTCTCCACTGCCTTGACCAGTACAAGCGCAGGCAAGATCAGGACACAGTAATCCTGCCCGTAAAGCATGATCCATGTCACCCACGGGACCGCTAGGACGAACAAGAAACTGAAAAGACGAGAAGTAATGCGGCTCAGGAGAAAATAGAGCAAAACAGCCATCAACACATCTATTCCATAGGACCAGATCAGCATTTCAAGGCCGCGGTACCCGTTCAACAGAGTGTACGCAGTCTGAAGGACCATGTCGCGCAGGCCATGGGTAGGCAGAAGGTCGACAAAGGGCATCCGGCCAAACTGAGACAACTGCTGCACCGGAACCGTTAGTTCGCCCCAATGGAAGAAGTCAACTGCCGGCCCTACGGTAAAAAAGTGACTGTGGTAAGCAAAAATCGCAGACGCTGCGATGAGGACTGGAAAGTAATAATCGTTCACCAACCTGGAAGTCCGGCACAATGGTCCTGCTTTTATCACGCGCGCAGCGAGGAACACGCTACCAACCAATGCCAAACCAACCAGTCCGAGCCACACACTTCTGGGAGAGGCTGTGACAAGACCGGACATGGCAAACTGAAGTTCATTGGCAAGCGGAATCAAAATCGGAATCAACATCAAAGGGCACAGAGCGGTTGCCAAAGCATTGTCTAGCCTCGGAGCGGAGATCCCAAGCCGTCTGGCAAGTGGCAAGCTAACAGCGCCGTACGCTGTGATGAGCACCAGCGCTGCCAGGGAAGCAGCCAGGAGGGTTTCCACTCCCAGGCTTATGCTCCCATCCATACACGCTTGATAGAACAGCGGGAGTGCACAGGAAAACAAGACCAGTGTGCTTACCGCTGCGTAGCTCGGAAATGGATACCAGGCTTGTGAAAGCCCTCTGTCGTGTTTCATGTGAAAATGGCTTTTCGAGTGCCTGGATTTTTTGAAAGGCTGGCCTTCTTCAGAGCCCTCATTCCCAAGACAGTCAGGGCCCCGCTTGCCCGTGCTGCTGGCCGATCTTGGTTCCAATCCTGGGGCCTCCCCCATTTCCGTGGTTTCATGCTCCCCGGAAACTTCACGAGGATTCTTCAGATAGATCTTGGCGCAGACTAGCGCGAGCGTCACACCAATGGCAGTGTAAAGCACAGGGGAAAACTGTTCGAGGCCAGTCCTCTGGCCCGC
>JACRDE010000597.1 GCA_016212935.1 Desulfomonile tiedjei
CAAGAGCTTCTTGTAATACGAATTATGGAGATAAATTGCAGCCAATGGATTGTGACCGGTGACCCGATCCTTCACTGCCAAAACTGTAGTATAGGCGTTTGCGTGCTTGAAGAATAGGGAATCATGGCCCACGCAGAGTCCCAGTAAAATGTTCAGATGAGTACTCTCCTCATTGACCACCATAGCCTGAAAAATAGGATTGCACATTGCCTCTTCGGTTCCCTGGAAAACCTTATCGCTGTCCTCTATGCCGATTAGATCTTTTGAAGTTCGTCCTGCCTTGCAACATACTGACACAACATCAAAGCCGTTCTGTTTCAGTATTCTCTCTACGATCGCCGCCTCGCTATTAAGGCCTACACAGAAAACGAGGCCGAGGCGCTTATATCCCATGCGATGTGCAAACTCGCAGATCTCTGCAATACGGGTTTTTGTGGGCTGCATGAGGTAAGGACGCTCATGTCGATTCTCATAGCATGCGGACTCCTGGATGGAGGCTTGCTGCGCAAAGAGGTAAGTATCCGGATCTTCATAAGCCTGGTTTGCCTGGGCCAGTAGTTTTTTGCGAGTCAGTGTGGGGCATCCTTTATGGGCGGAACCGTGCTCGTGAAGGCAGACCTTGCTCGGCAACTCATTGGGACACTGCGCACAATCAGGAGTGGCTCTTTTCTTGCTTTGGGTCACTGGAAGTTCCTTTCGCCTATATGTGATGACATTTGTGGAGAAGCGGGCATTTCACAAGCGTTTCTAAATGCATGTCTCTCATCTGAGCCGCTGGGTGCGGAAACGCCTCTCTCGAAGGGTGGAACGAATTATTCTTGGTGAAGCAACAGATAATAATCTGGTCATCATACCAGTTCTCATTCATCATTTGAATGCGAATTCGTATAAGGATGGCAATAAGAGATGTTTTCCGAAGTACTAAAAGAAGATTTGTAACACTGCCTGAAGTGCGGAATGTGTCAACCATTGTGCCCCACTTTCAAAGCGACAAGACAGGAGTTTTTTGCGCCCCGAGGTCGAGTCCAACTGATAAGGCACTATTTGGAAGGGGAACTCAAGCTGACCCCGGCGTTGGAGCATATTCTCATGAGTTGCATACTGCGCGACGCGTGTGCTTCCTCGTGCCCCAGCGGTGTCCGCATCGACAGGCTGCTCCGAAACATGAGGGTTGAACCGGCCGGCGCAGTGGGGTCAGGATTCAAGAAGAGACTCCTGTTCGGTCTCATGACAGGCAATTTGCTTAGAAGAGGAACTGCGATACTGGGGCGCGTCGGACAGATCCTACTGATTGCGTCTATTAGAGCTTCATGGAAGATGCCGCATGCCCCTTGCCGGCAGCCTGCCGAAACACACCGAGGTTGTGCACACGATTCAATTGGTGGCAATACAAATAGGTGGAAGGAAGAGCATTGCGTGATCGCCTGAAGTTCACTACACTTGAGAATCCCTTGGGGCCTTCCTGCATCCGATGGCGTTACACTCTCAGGGAACGTCACGAATCCGGATTATTCGGCGGGCAGACTTCCAAGACATGGGGACCATCCAGAGACCGGTCACTGAAGAGAAGAGCTCCGAAATGACAACACAGCCGCATAATTACGGTTTCCTCGGAATGATGAGGTGCGCGCATACTCGATGAACCGAAAGTACGGGAGTACCTTCTGGACAACGAGAGCCCTTGTGGCTGTGGCACTCCTGGTGACAGCGGCAATAAGGATCGCTGTGCCATTTGCGGCGTTTGTACTCACGAACGATGTGCAGGTTTTCCACACACCTGACACGGCTTCGTTCGTTCGTCCAGCAATAGGATTGACATCAACCTGGAGTTTTGCGGTTGATGGAACGCCTGAAATTTTGAGGACGCCCGGCTATCCGTTTTTTCTGATTCCCGCGGTGGCCTCGGGGCACCTTGAGCTGGTAGCAATCGCTCTGCAGGTAATCCTAAGCGTGTTGACCGCGTACGGAGTCTTCGAGATAGCACTGCTCGTGTTTCAAAGGGATGATGCTGCAATCCTCAGCACGGCATTGTATGCGGTCGAACCATTGTCCGTGCTGTACACGAGTCTCCTCATGTCCGAAGCACTCTTCAGCTTTTGCATCGTCCTTTCTCTTTACTTCTTCTTGAGATATTTGAATGATTTCAGGTGGTCGAATCTTCTGGGATCCGCTGTGGCGCTTTCAGCTTCAGTCTATGTGAGGCCAGTCGCCTACCTCTTGCCCCTCCTCCTGTCTACCATACTGCTTTTCTGGATGCTCGTCGGCAGGGACGCGAGCCTTAAGAGGGTCATGCAGACATTCGTATTCTTCCTTGTGTGCGTCTCCCTTATTTCCGCGTGGCAATTTAGAAACTACAAAGTGGCTGGATACGCAAAGTTCTCGGCAATTCACGATTACGACATGTATTTCTATGCTGGTGCCTCTGTGCTTGCTCAAGAGAATCGACGATCTCTCTCCGATCAGCAGAAACTCATGGGACTGTACGATTGGGAAGTCTATTTTGGGCAACACCCGGAACAACGAACATGGAATCGCAGCGACGTGTATAACTATATGGGCGAGGAGGGTTTGAAGACTGTTGCACGCAGTCCGCTGACATACTTAAGAGCGTCAGCAAAAGGCCCTTTCACCACTTTGCTGGGGCCTGGCCTCAGTTCATACCTAGTTCTTTTCCGTTGCCAGGCCTCTGCCCAAAGTTGGGGCGAAGCCGCCTACCATGCCCTTTCAGGATCAGCTTTCATCGAAGTGGTCAAGAAGGCCCCGGCAGTGGTATGGTGGGGTAATTTTTTGTTGGGTGGCATGCTGCTGGCCTATTTGCTGCTCAGCCTTACGGCCTTGCTATCCCCGAAACGCGAATGGCGGAACAACTTGATTGGCGTAGCAATTTTGGTCATGGTCTCTGCATATTTCATAGTTGTACCTTTGAATACCGGCCACAGCAGGTTCAGGGAACCGGCCATGCCCATTATCTGCGTGTTGGCGGGATGCGGCATGGCAACTGCAATTGCGTACTGCCAGCGGCTCATGGCTGCCCTTCGCGGAAAATTCTCGAAATGAAGCGCTCTAATACCGATGCGCTTTCATATAAGTGAGATGGCCGGCACGGAGAGGCTGCCTCAAAACCATCTAGGCGTAGAGAATCGTGCCAAGATTTCGTCGCACATACCAATTTTTTGACAGTTTCTCCCTGCCGGCCCTTCCATGTCTTTATCATTTCTCTGATAGCGCATCGGTATGACCAAGCTTTTGATTCGCGTTCACGAGTTTATCCAGTCCAGAGCCTGGGAGGCTTCCTCGCAGGGAAACGCCTTCACTTCTCCATCGACAAAATAGGATTTCAGCTTCATGCCCCAGTGAACCCATTTGGGCCCACACACGGCTGCGACTTTCTCAAAATCGCCCTTATGCCTGAACCCGAAGTTCGCATAATTCCAAGCAGCGTCAATGTCCCAGCCTGAAAAATCCGCATCCATGTGGAACAGCAATCGTGCTTTACGATGCTCTTTTATGATGGCTTCAAGCGACGGAATCAGGAGTTCCTCGTAATCGCGTCCGGTGAGTTTTCCTCTGCCTCGTATGGCCAACATATTGCCGTGAGTGTCGGGAAGAATTTCAATCATTTTGCTCACCTCCCACTCAATTTCTAACAATAGTTTCATCCTTGTGTGTCTCCGAGTCAAGTGGAGTAATCCAGGAGGCGGGCGGATTTACTGGAGCAAATTCCGTTCTAGATCCAGCGGCGTTTCCGGTACCAGGCGGCTGTTTTCTCTATGGCTTTTGCTATGGGAGTCTTTGGGGCCCAGTCAAGGTCTCTGTATGCCTTTTCCGAAGAACATACCCAAGCGATCTGCTTCATTTCCTCGAACTTTTCGGATCTGAAAAGCGGAGCCGATCCGGTGAGTTTGCAGACCAAGTCGCCGGCTGCTGCAGCTATTTTCACGGCAGGCAAAGGAACCGGCACGGAAATGGCCGAATAGCCGCATATACGGGCTACTTCCAACACGAAGAGCCTCCAGACCACAGGCTCCGGATTTGCCGCAAAGTAGACTTTCGAGGACGCGTTCGGAGAAACGCACGCGGCATATATGGCTTCCACCAGGTCTTCTACGTAAATTATGCTCACAAACCGATCCGGCCCCGCAAGACACGGTGCCAAACGAAACCTGGCCAGCCGGAATACGTCGAGCACGTCCGTATCTCTCGGGCCGAACACTGTGGGTGGCCTGATAACCGTTACAGGCAAGCGGTCCCCATAACTGAGAACCAGTTTTTCCGCTTCGAGCTTTGATCTGCCGTATGACGACACCGGCCGGGGAGGATCGGATTCACTCACCGGGCTAGCGCCGTCTTTGGCCGGTCCGACTGCAGCCTGGGAACTTACAAGCACAAATCTGTTCAGCCGATCGCCAGAGCCTTCATGGGAAAACGACTCCAGCAAGTCGCGAGTCCGCTCCACGTTCGCGATCCTGTAGGCCTCATAATCCCGGGCCCTGGTGGCTCCGGCAAGGTGAATCACGTAATCGAACCCGTCTGACGACTCGATCTCGGAATCCAATTGCTGATAAGTGATTACCTTCGCTGAGAGCCCATTCAAGTGCCTCAAGCGATACTTGTCGCGTACAGG
>JACRDE010000585.1 GCA_016212935.1 Desulfomonile tiedjei
ACGTGCTGCTCGGGCGGTACAAGATCATCGCCAACCATACGGCTAATCTCCTCAAAGGACTGTACGGCGAAACGCCGGCACCGGTGAACAAGGAATTGCAGGATCGTGTTCTTAAAGGCGAGGCCCCGACCACCGTCCGCCCCGCGGAACTCCTTGAGCCCATGTGGCCGGAACTGGAAGCCAAGTTCCCGAACATGACCGAGGAAGAGATCCTGATTCACGCTATCTTTCCGCATGAGGCATCGGGTTATTTCGCTGAAAAAGGCAAGAACTAGCGGCAAGGAAAAACGCCGGTGCATTTATAAGAGCTTCAAAAAGGGAACACCAGCGGGGGAGACTTCTTGCGCAGAGAAATCTTCCCCCGCGTTCCTCATTTCAGCCCGTCTCTATATTGCATTGAAATTCGGTATCCGGACCTGATATTAATGCGCATTCAAAGAAGTGAGATTGGGGGGACCCTCGTTTGTAAAGAGTTTCCCCCAAAAACCCCTTCCAGAAACTTCTATCATTTGCCGGAACCCCCATTTCCTGAAAGGAAATCTGGGTTTCTGGCGAGTGCTAAAAGTTCTTGAGGTGGGGTTCGGGCATCATCCCTGCCATGATGAAGTGGCAGCGGGTATCCGGAAAGCGTCTCAAGACTGTTCCGTGACCCATCAACAAATCTTTCTTATTTCCGTTTCAACCTCCAGGAATGCTTCAACTAGCCCCGGGTCGAATTGAGACCCTTTGCCCTCTTGTATTCGTTTACAGGCCTCCTCATGAGAGCAGGGCTCACGATCTGGCGCTGCGGAAACCATGCGTGCATAAGCTTCGGCAAGAGCTAATATGCGGGCGGAAAGCGGTATCTCGTTTCCTGGCAAGCCGAAAGGGTACCCTGATCCGTCCCAGTGCTCGTGATGGTAATAGGCCATTTGCATGCCGACGGAAAAAAAGTTTTCATCATCGAGCTTCGCGGCGGCCTCTTCTAGGGTTCTGCCTCCTAACACCGGATGCTGCTTTAGCGTCTCCTGGTCCGTCCATTCTTCGCCTTGCAGAGCCGTATCCGGTAGGGCTGCCTTTCCGATGTCGTGGAGAACGCAGGATCTCACAAGATTATCGATGAATTGCGGCGTTAATGTCTCCTTGAAAGCAGGCTTCAAGGAAGCGCTCACACTCAGAATCCGGCAAAGTTTCTGAATAAGGATCAGGTGCGCGCCGCTACCCTGTGATCGGGATTCTCCCAACTTGGCCAGCGTAAGGATTGTCACGTCCTGAGTCTTGTTTGCTTGATCCAAAAGCATCAGGAGCTCAGAATTCCGGCGAGCGGCGGTTTTGTCGAGCGGCCGCTCGTAGTCGCGTTTAAGTCGCACGAGATCGCAATATTCGAGGGCCCTTCGAATGGTCGTCACAAACGGAGCCTGATCCAAGGGTTTTTCAATAACATCATAAACCCCTTCTTCCAAGCCGTTAAGCGAAGACTGGCGGACCGACTCCACCATTACTATCACTGGGAAGAATTCATCAGCCCTGCTCAATGAAATGAAAAGGTCTTCGCGGCTATTCTTTCCGGAATTCAAGTCAATTAGGGCCAGATGCGGGCGAATGTGTCTGAACAAGTTCAAATCGGCATCTGCGCAAGCGATGACACTAATTTCCCTTGGTTCCAGCAGGTTCCGCACGGATGACAACAGCTCGGAATCCTCCGAAATAGCGATCACCCTGGGCCGTTCCTCAAACGGCACTGGAGCTGTATCAGCCTCTTCTCCCGGAGAGACCAGGTCAACGATAATGCTCGTGGTGGCATTCGAATTTCTTGCTTCAATTTCGGATTTTCTCAACACGCCCGCTGAAACCAGTTTTGCGAACAAGCTCTGCAAACCTCTGGCTGATAATCCATATTTTTTCATCAGCTCGGTGTCGTCAAAACCGGATCTAATGTCTTCAACTGCCTGATTAGCTTCAATCTCGGGTTTTTTCATCTACGCTCTCATGCAATCATTCAAAAGAGAATTTTAGATTAAAAACCTTGAATAGAAAACCCCTTTGTCTCCTGCGACATGCCGATTCTGATATAAGCGCAAGTGTTACCGGTTCGCAATCCTCTGAATGCTTACAAACCTCATCAAGATGCGCTTGACACAGGTATCGGCATATGGCATCTTGAAACATTGAGGAATTGCGAGGTTGGAGCGTCGTTTACCGAATTATTGTTACCTGCATATTAAACATTTGTTCTGAATTGAGATACGGATCGGTAATGCAATTCGGCGCTTATTAATTAAATTTATTGGCGGGGGCGGTAATTATGAAGCGTAAAGTACGTGTCGATGCAATGGAAGTCCTGGTCGATATCCAAAAGGGACTAAATCATCCGGATTTGATGGCTAAATACGGTCTCTCTCCGAGGGGATTGGCAAGCCTCTTAATCAAGTTGAAGAACGCTCTGGCCAACTTCCCAAAGACGAACAATAGAGTAAGCGCATATTTCAGATTGGTTACCAACAGCGCACACAAGTTTGTGGGATCTGTAGAGACTTTTGACGAAGACAGAATTTGTGACGTCTTACCGGGAGCCAGGCTCGAGCGACATTCCAGCGACATCCTCGATGATTTGCTGGATGGAATGAATAACGATGAACTCGTGGAAAAACATGGATTTTCGAAGGTGAAGCTTCGAGCCATATTCGATGAGCTAACAGTGGCTGGATGCTTGCAGAAACATGGCGGGCATTACACAATCCCGAACTGGCAACCTCTCAGGGTCGATTTCATCTGGGCTAAGCCAATGGGAAACGACAGGGTCCTAAGGCACTATATTGTCGCAGCTACGACGATCTACCCCGTTTGCGATCCCAATATCAAAGGAGAACTCACTGAAGTAGAAGGCGACAGGATAATCATTAAGGGGATTTCGTCAGTGATAAATCAGGCGCATACTCTGGTCATGCAATCGGAAAATTTTCTCGCGGGGAAACCGTTGGTCTTCGATGCCAGATGCGAATGGGTCAGGCCGGATCTGTGGGACGAGCCATGTACGGCTCAATTCACTATCATTAATATGTCCGATTGCGTGTACGAGGAGTTTCAGGAATTTCTCTCATCATTGACATTGACAATGCTTCCCTTTGAGGAACCGGAGCGGAGGCTCAACATTCAGGTATGACGGACCCTTCAACCATAGGGAAATGGATCGTGTTCCTGGGCCTGGGCCTTGTGGCTTTGGGAGCGATCATATGGCTTGGAGGGAAATTGGGGTTGCCCTTCGGGCATTTCCCCGGAGACATGCGTATTGAGAGGCCAGGCCTTTCGTTCCGGTTGCCTCTGGGGACCAGCATAGTTGTGAGTGTGTTGCTCACGCTGCTGTTGAACGTGATAATCTGGATTTTTCGCCGATAGGCATCGTTGCCAAATTGACGCCAACCATAATAGACAACTGAGTAAGGTAGGGCTGCCGGCTGCCCGGCTGCTCTACGCTTATTGATAAGACTCAATGGCCTTTTCTTATATCCATCTGTCTCAGTTCTTTGCGAAGGATCTTGCCGATGGCGCTTTTAGGCAAATCAGCAACGAACTCCACGTATTTGGGCGCCTTGTAATTTGCCATTCTTTCTTTGCAGTAATCGATAATCTCTTGTTCTGTGGTGGATTCTCCATGTTTTAGGACTACGAAAGCCTTTACCCTTTCCCCGGAATAGCTGTCCGGTATTCCCACGACACAGGCTTCCATGATTTTTGGATGGGCGAACAGCACCTCATCCACTTCTCTGGGGTAAATGTTGAAACCTCCGGATATAATCATGTCTTTCTTGCGATCCACTATGGTGAAATATCCCTCGTCGTCCACGGTAGCAATGTCGCCGGTGCAGAACCACCCGTCTTTGAGCGCAGCAGCTGTCTCCTCCGGGCGATTATGGTACCCGCTCATCACCTGAGGCCCCTTTACGCAAAGCTCGCCCGGCACACCGAACTCGGTGATCTCGCGGCTTGGGTCTTCCACGTCCACGAGTTTTGCGTCAGTGCTGGGGACTGGCAAACCGATGCAGCCCGGTTTAATCTTTCCACCGAAGGGTATTCCATGTGTGCAGGGAGATGTTTCCGTGAGTCCGTAAGCCTCTGAAATGATAATGTCTGTCAGTGCCTGGAACCCTCTGATGGTTTCCAAAGCCAACGGAGCTGCTGCTGATAAGCATTTTTTCACAGACCTGAGGCTGTATTTCTTAACCTCCGGATAGTTGATTATGGCGTTGAAGAGAGTTGGAACCCCCGGAATGAAAGTTACCTTGAACTTGTTCACTGCCTCTAGTATGGCTCGCGCTTCCGGCTTGGCGATGAGAACGTTGCACCATCCGTACATTATGCACATGTTCATGGCCGCTGTCAGACCGTACGAGTGGAAAAACGGAAGGCAGCCAAGCACAATCTCTTGCCCGTCAACGAAATCGAAGCACCACGCCCGGGCCTGCTGACAATTGGATGTAAGATTCCTGTGAGTTAGCCGAACCCCTTTTGATATTCCTGTCGTGCCTCCGGTATAAATGATCACGGCAGTGTCGTCCATGCCGGATGGATGATTCTTTCTTACAGGTTTATGACTTTTCAACAGGTCCGTGAATTCATAAATCCCTGCTTCGCGGGGAGTCTTCAGGTGCAGATTCTTTTTCACTAAAGGGAACAGCTGCTTCAGCGGGAAGGGAAGGTAATCGCGAATATGGCAGGCTATTATGGTTGTAATGCCCGTACGCTCCCTCAGGTTTTTTACTCGCGGCACGAGAGTGTCCAGACAGATGATTAATCGGGCTCCCGAATCTTTCAACTGGAGCTCCAATTCCCTGTCCGTGTAGAGCGGATTGTTGGGGACTGCAATTGCGCCGATGCGGAACGCGCCGTAAATCCCCACCACGGTTTGGACCAGGTTTGGTAGGAGCAGGGCCACTCTATCGCCGGGGCCCACGCCAAGACTTTTCAAGGCTGCCGCAAATCTGGATGCCATTAAATCCAGTTCGCTATAACTGATGGTTTTCCCTTGAAAGATGAGGGCTCGGTTGTCTGGGAAACGGGCTGCTGTTTGGGTCAGAGACTCGTGTAGAGCAACTTCCTTAAATTCAATGGTCGCGGGTACTCCCGGCGCATATGATTTCAGCCAGATTTTTTCCATGATGGCCTCCTCAGAGATCAGAGACAGGAATGGATACCAACAATCCTTGGCAATATCAAGTTTCATGCCAAAAAGCGATTTCGAGGCGGGTTATTGAAATAGCCAGCGCATGGGCCTGCTTTGAAACTAATACCATTTCGCTTTCAAGTATGTAAAATCGGGGAGGCACTTCTTGGTAAGAGTTTCCCCCCAATCTTACTTCTTTGAATGCGCATTAGTATAGCCGTGCCTCAGTGGGAAAGGATCGATGTCACGTTTTTTTACAGACAGTAAAAGACGTTGCGGCTTAAGCGTCCTTTTGGGGGGGGACAGAATCGGGTTCGGTATGGAATTCTCTTGTGGATGTGGTATTAGATCGGCTTCTTTTTCGGCTTCTACGGCCAAGGCCTCGGTACGAGAAAAGTGATAGGCCGCTGAACAAAAACATGGCACAATTCTTGAGAACATTCGTTTGGTTTAGGATTGCAGCAAAGGGTTTGCGCGACTGCATCCGTTGTTCCCCGAACACTGTATGGCCGAGAGGGTACCTGCCGCATGAAATACCCCATATGCAAGGAGAGCGAAAATGTTACTCAATCCAAAGAAATTCATGAGCAGATGTCGGGATGAGAAATCCAGGGACATGATGGCTAGAACCATTGATTTTTTCGAAAACAAAGGGAAATCCAGGCTCAAGAACGATGACCACGAACGAGTCTGGTACGCTGATTTTCTAGATTTTGTGAAAAAAGAGAAGC
>JACRDE010000589.1 GCA_016212935.1 Desulfomonile tiedjei
GCAGCTGTGAGGATGGAAGATCGCGTGCATCTGATTGCGCGCAGCAGCCTGGAAGAAGTCAACGCAGGGGAAATCGTCTCGGAATTCGGCGGTGGCGGCCATCCGACTGCAGCCAGCGCTTCGATAAGGAATATGAGCCTTTACCAGGTCAGAGAGAAGATAATACAAGTCCTCAAGGAAAAGGTGCGCCCCAAGCAAAAAGCCGGTGAAATCATGAGCCGGCCTGTGATTACCATAGCCCCGGACAAAACCATTGAAGAAGCGGCTGAATTCCTCAACCGATATCAGGTGAGTTCGTTGCCTGTGGTGCGGGATGGATCGGTGCTCGGCATACTGCATCGCAACGCGGTCGAAAAGGCGATTCATCACGAACTGAACTCAGAGCCGGTCCATGTTTACATGAATCCGGGCGTAGTATTCGTGACTCCGGACGATCCCATAGAGAGAGTTCTTCGCCTGACGGTGGAGGGGCGTCATCGTCTGGTTCCTGTAATAGACGGGGCTAGACTCGTCGGAGTGATCAGCAGGAGCGATCTCCTGGAGCATTTGAAGCTCCCGCGTCGAAGCGATTCCGCAGGACCCGACGAGTATCCTTCCGCCAGAGTACGTGGCAAGAGCATTCGCAAGCTAATGGAAGAGCGCCTTCCAAAGCATGTGATGCAAATTCTTCGCAAAGCCGGCGAGATCGCGGAGAGGCGCAAGGAAGACATTTATCTCGTGGGCGGAGCGGTCCGGGACCTTTTGTTACGGAATTACAATCTCGATATAGACATAGTCATCGAGGGTCAGGGGATACCTTTCGCAAAAGAGTTTGGGGCTCAGTTTCCAGGCTGCCGGGTCCGAGATCATGAAAAGTTCGGCACTGCAGTGCTCTTATTCGAGGACGGTTTCAAGATTGACGTGGCCACCGCCCGTCACGAGTACTATTCTAGTCCCGGCGCACTCCCTACAGTGGAGACCAGCTCCATAAAGAGGGATCTGTTTCGTCGTGATTTTACCATGAACACTCTTGCAGTGAGCCTTAGTCCGCGCACTATGGGTCAGGTTATTGATTTCTTCGGCGGTGGGAGGGATATCAAGGAGCGAGTCATCAGGGTGCTTCACAATCTCGCCTTCGTGGAGGATCCCACGAGGATTCTTCGTGCAGTCCGCTTCAGCAGCAGATTCAGTTTTGCTATCGGTAAACACACACTCGCCTTGATGAAGGCCGCAATTCGGATGCAGCTTTTTGACAAAATCGAAGGTAAGAGGCTGCTAAACGAACTCATCCACATGTTGGAGGAGAAAAATCCGCTTTCACCACTGACCCTGATGTCAGGATTGGGAATCTTCCAGGCGCTTCATCCGGCACTGAGTTTCACCAACAAGACTGCGGAACTCGCGGAGTCCGTTAATGGGGTGCTTTCCTGGTGGAAGTACCTATTCCTAAAAGACAAGCTGGATCCGTGGGTTGTCTATTTTTTCTCCTTGACCGATTCACTTTCGGACGACGATTTTGCCAGTGTTTTGAGGAGATTCTCCATCATTGGGGCAAAGGCCAGGCAGCTCTCTATGGAAAAGATAGAGTCGCGCCGCACGCTTGCCCTATTCGCTCGCGGGGTGATCGAACGGCCCAGCGATGTTTATCAGGGCCTTCGGAATCTTTCACTGGAGTCGCTACTCTTTATGATGGCCAAGACAACAAGGGAGCAAACAAGAATTGCTGTATCAGAGTACATAAATAACACCAGATACCTCAAACCTCTCTTGACTGGAAAAGATCTCATAGCCATGGGTTACGCACCTGGTCCGGTCTTCGCCAAGATACTGACTGCCTTGAGAAGCGCGAGGCTGGACGGGGAAATCTCCACTGTGGATGAAGCCAGGCGCATGATCCGGAGCCGATTCCCTCTCCTGGAGACCGTTGTCGAAAGAAATTGTTGCTGATATTGTATTTGCGGTTTGGCCCGCGGAGTCTTTTGTGAGAAAATGACTGAGGATTTGCCATCAGACCGCGGTACTTCCACTGACTCACCTTCCAAACTGATTCAATCTGTGGCAAACTGCTGTGCTGACTGAATGAAAACAACCGCTTCCAGCACGCCGGAGGAAGTGTCAGGGAAACAAAGTAAAACCGGAGGCTTGTATGAAACCCGAGAGAGCGAAACAGGTAAAAATATTCGACATCACCCTGAGAGACGGTTCCCAGAGCAAAGTAGCCACACGGATCAAACTGGAAGATCTGCTGAAAGTCGCACGCAAGCTTGCGGAGACAGGCATTTATGGAGCGGAAACATGGGGAGGAGCCACTTTCGACGTGTGCGTCAGATTCCTTCGGGAAGATCCGTGGGAGCGAGCGCGCATGCTCAAGGCGGCAATGCCGAACGTCAAGAGCATGATGCTTATCCGCGGACAGAATCTCGTCGCGTATTCGAATTTTTCCGACGACGTGGTCAACAGATTCGTGCACGCAGCTGCACGCAACGGAATCGACGTATTCAGGATTTTCGACGCACTCGACGACATGAGGAACCATGAGGCGGTCATAAGGTCAGTCAAAGAGGTGGGCAAGATCGCCGAGGGCGCCGTTTGTTACACCTTGAGCCCTGTGCACACCATAGAGAAATTCGTCTCCAAGGCAAGACAACTCGAAGACAAGGGTGTCGACCAGATCGCAATAAAAGACATGGCCGGCCTTATCGATCCCAACACCACGTTTGAACTCGTATCCAGCCTTAAGAAGGCTGTCAGTCTTCCCATACATTTGCATACTCACGACAATTGCGGTCTAGGTATGATGTCAGTGCTCAAGGCAGTTGAGGCAGGTTGCGACATGATCGATTCCGTGCTCAGCCCGTTTGCCGGCGGCACAGGACATCCGTGCACCGAGTCTCTGGTTTACTCTCTTCATCGCATGGGCTATGAAACCGGCTGCGACCTAGCCAAACTGACACAAGCAGCAGAGGATGCCAGATCTGTCAGAGGCCTTTACAGCGAATTCGAAGCCCCTTACAGCGGAGTGGACTGCAAGATGCTGGTCACCCAAATTCCTGGTGGAGTCATGTCCAATCTCTCGAGCCAGCTGAGACAGCAGAACGCCCTTAATAGACTCAATGAGATAATCGACGAGATTCCCAGGGTCCGTGAGGATCTCGGCTGGATCCCGCTGGTAACTCCGACGTCGCAGATCGTCGTGTCCCAGGCCACGTTCAATGTCTTGCTCGGGCGCTACAAGATCATTGCGAACCACACGGCCAACTTGCTCAAGGGTCTTTATGGAGAAACACCGGCGCCGGTAAACAAGGAACTCCAGAAAAGAGTTCTCAAAGACGAGAAGCCTGTCACCGTCCGTCCAGCTGAACTCTTGCCTCCAATGTGGCCCGAACTTGAGAAGAAATTCCCCGGACTGACCGAGGAAGAAATCCTGATACACGCTATCTTCCCTCACGAGGCATCCGGCTATTTCGAGTCGAAAAAGTAGGTAAAAGCCCACCGGCCGACTTCACACAGGGGGAAACTTTCAGAAGGGTTTCCCCCTATTGATTTTGCGAGGGATCAAAATGTCGGACAATATTCCTCTGCAGGATCGGCTTCATCCGGCCGCTCCTATACGCAATTGTTACGGTTGCGGCGCTGACAATCTGAGGGGCCTCCATTTAAAGAGCTTCCTCGATGGGCACGAAGGAGTTGGCAAATGGAAGGCAGAGCCTCATCATTGCTCATACCCGGGCTATTTGAACGGCGGAGTTGCCTGCACTCTTATCGACTGCCATTCGGCCTGGACCGCCTTTGCCCTGGAGTGTCGTGACAAGGGGCTTGACCTTGGCGCTGACCCGGAACCCGGCTCGGGCTGGACCCGGGCAATGAGCGTAGAATTCGTTAAAGCCACCCCCCTGGAAGCGGAACTGACCCTGAGAGCAAGCTTGATAAAGAAAGGACGAACCAGCCGCACAATTGCGTGCTCAATCTACGCGAACGGAGAGGAATGCGTCCGAGGCGAGGTCACAATTGTGATGAAATGAGTCCTTGATCTTGTTCGCCCGTACGCCAGCTCTTGGCCGGTTTTAAGTATCTATCTACCAATCATTGCGATTGCACGACCATGTTGCTCTATTGTACTATGCGGTCGAAGTGCCTGAACACTTTCCGAAGATTCTAATCGGGGGAGCATGTCGGCACACGTATCGGTGTGGATTGGTCTTGAAATGGGCACCAGACCTCGGATCAGTGAAAACCACCTGAGGGAATAAGAGTGATTTCACACAATTATTACCGATTTGAAACCAAAACTGAAGATGTTAGCATGCTCAAGGGCAGCACGAACAGCTACTTCATTCGAGATCGTGACATGGTGCTGCTAGCATACTGTCTGGTGAAAGGAAAGTGCATCACGCACCCAACGATTTTTCGAAGCACCCCCGAGGCTGAACAACCCTGGTTTCGCATGGAGGCCGAGAGGAAAGTCTTGAACAGGACCTATTACCTTTTTGACCACTCGGACGTGAAACCGTTTGCCACCATTACGCAGAAAGGAAGAGGGCTCTGGAGGGTACTAGACGATTCTGATCGTGAGCGGTGTGTGTTCGTGGACTCGAGCACGAGCGGCGAGAAGGCCGCCGACATTATACTCGGGGGCTCTCCTGACAGGTATGCAGTAACAACTGGGGACCGAATCTGGGCCCGGATCAGAATGGAACCACGTCCAGAAGAAAAACCGACTTCCCATGACCAAGGGTTTCTGAAACGCATTCTAAAGAGAATTACCAGACGATCGGAGTGGGTCTTGGCTCTGGAACCTGAAACAACGGGACTGGATCATCGAACACTCCTAGCCGGAATGATTCTACTGATCGAACACACTATCGCTGGGCACAGATCCGACTGATATCGACTCGCTTTCAATAATTAGAAAATAGGAGAAAGGACCGTCGGCTGCCAGGACTACTACTATGCGGCGGTACGCAGTAATCATCAATCATTCTACTTGTGGGAAAATCGTTTTCGTCATGCCAATTGCGAAACACCCATACAAGGACTTTGCCTGTACAAGAACTTCGTGGCTCCGGCTTCTACGAACCAGGCCGATTCACTAGGTATATTCCGACAGCGACCAGGGAGAGTCCCGCAACCAGAAGCAATGAGAGCGATTCCTTCAAGATGAAGCAGCTCAGCATGACCCCGAACAGAGGAGCGAGGAAAGTAAATGCCGCCAAACGGCTCACCTGATAATGATAAATCATCCAAAACCACAACACGTAACTCATAGTCGCAACAATGACTGTCTGATAAAATAGCGCTGCCAGCACAGGGGTAGTGAACTCCAGCGGGCGACCCCACTCGAATATGAGCGAGCCCGCAACCAAGACAGGGATAGAAAAGAAAAGCTGCGCAAAAAGAGTCTGGTAGTAGGTTACCTGCCTGTTCGAGACAAATTTCTTGATGTAAACCGTTGTAGCCGCCCATAAAAGCGCTGCTCCCACCTCCATCAGGTCGCCAACCCAGTAAAGCGGCTTCAAGGAGGCAGGCTTGGCCCCGAACACGGATACCAGCCCGGCAAATGCTATCAACAATCCGAAGGTCTTTGATAAGGTCATACGCTCGCCTGGCAACAGAAAATGGGCTCCCGCTGCCACCCAAAAAGGATGCGTGTACAGAAAAATCACTGCCCGTGAAGCATCCGTATAGTCGATTCCCCAATAGAGAATCAGAAACTCTGCGCCGAACAATAATCCTATCGCAAGACCGTGAATGCGATGTTCTCGCGGGAAAAACACCTCATGGCCCTGTATCCGAAGGTAGACCCACAGGAAAAATAAGGAAAAAATCGACCTTATGGCTGCGGCAAGTATCGGCGAAACCCCCTCGTTGCTGATCTTGATGCTGACCATATTGCCTCCCCAAAGAAAGCTCAGCATCAAAAGCAGCAATACGCCGCTAATAGGGATGTTCCCTAACATGGACATTTGTTTCGACGTGGTTGCTGATTGCATTATCCGTCAGGTCCTCACTAACCGGAGAAAAAGATGGTGGTTTTTCTAGGCGGGTTCTCTCCTCAAGAGCCTGATCAGGGCCGAATAAATATACTGTTCATAACGGACAGCCAAGTAAGCCAAGAAAGGAGTAAGCACTGAAAGAACCAGGAACAACAAGGCGACAGACGTCAATTTCCAGTTCAAGTGGTCCCTGGCAATACGAATGAAGTCCATCTCCATGTGGCCGCCTTTAGCGGCGGCGTACGCCCCACGTTCTGACCAGCTAGTCAGGAGCCTGTAGGAGAGAGCCATATTGGAGAATACCATGAAGAAGCCTATCACCGAGTACAAAGGCCGCTCTACATAGTGAATGATCGCTCGCCCGCTCAAAGCCCTGTAGATAAAAAGACCGCCGATCAAGAGTTCGGTCCCGTGTCCCATTGCAACTATCAACAAGGAATGATACTTCGTGAACGTACAGAAAAGGTGCACGGCGATGACTGCAAATATCATCGCCACTGCAGCCGCATTGCGCCTGTACATGACAATCAGCCCGGCAAGCAGCGCATAAACAAGAAGGAGCAATGCCGTGGACCTGTCCACGTGCACTGTCACCCCTCCGCCCCAGATCAGGTCAAAGGCCGGGAGTGACGGATACCCGAAAACCCAGCCGAATATCGCATGCCCCATTTCGTGAACCAGGATTTCAAGCACGGAAAAGGTCCATTTCACCCAAAAAAACAAGAAACTGACCAGAGCAATAACAGGGCCAACAGCCAACATTATCCATCCATCCCTGTCGAGTGATCTGGGTTCAGGAATGTGGTCGTTGGATTCGCATTCGTGAGTAAACAGGGCCGGCTCCGGCGACTCGAGCGGCGCAGGCATTCTTCCTCGTAGCTTGGAGAAAACTATACCGCAGCAGGAGCACTCGGTATTGTCATCAGATTGTTGGCATCCGCACTGAGGGCATTTCATGATTTATCTCGTTGAGCGGCAACCGGCAGAAGCTGATCGATGCCGACAGAATCCATGCCGGTGAAAAGATGCAAACAATGACTCACTCTCGAGGTCGGGAAAATCCTTGGAAGAAGCTGCCCCGATGATGAATGTATACAACTATATGAAAAACGTTTGGCCTGCAACAGTCTAATTTCGTGCGGCGCGGTAATTGCTCAAAAGCGGCGGGTGAAGCTTAGCGCCCTTGGCAACTTCATGCGAGCTATCAGTACCCCCAAGCCACAGTTGCTCGGAACCACTCTTCCCTGACACCCATTGGAGAAAATGCTGTCAACTCTTTTATAGGACAGGTTGGTCCTCCCCTGGGGCGTTTCTTATCTGATGCCAGTATCCTTTTCTAACTCTCTATTATCCTTATCAAAGTTGCGCCAGAATAGGCGCTCGCATTTCAGCACGCAGTCTGCCTGCCCTTCCGGTGCCCTTGTTGACGGATAAATATCGAAACCGCCATACGCCTCATTACAATCTATTTTGCACTGCCGGAATTGTTCGAAAGTCACAGCACTGTCAGCGAAGCTCGCCACGGGAACGACGCAACCCAGCGCAAACATTACAGCAAACCAAATTACAGTGAACACAAGAGTCCAGGACGGCTTCATTTTCGTGGCCTCCCATTCTTTTCGAGATACGAGATTATATTAGACTCGGTTCTCCAAGATGCAAGGTCTTGGCGCGAATTGCCGGCAGGGAATCCAGTTTACGAAGGTATACCGGCTTGTTGCAGCAATTGGCTCTGTATCCAGTAATACCAGTTCGCATGCAAACCAGGAAGAATCGGGGACGACCTTCCATATACGATGGATCGTGCCTTCAGCTCCGCGGGAGCCCAGGAGGCGAGTCTCAGCAGCCATGCTTTTGATTTGAGGAGAATCCCAGCAGCCGACCTGGTCGTTCCAGCAAAAGGCTGGGTCCCGAATATATTGAAAACACTGGATTCCGGCTTTCCCTCAAAGTAACAAGTAACTCGCTTCCATTGGAACTTCACTACTAACAAAAGAAAAACATTGCTTTAACCTATGCTGAAGTACGATACTCCAGTATTGCGTACTCTGTTGAATGTTTGTCCGGTCAGCCTTCAAGCACTATTTTCCTCATCGGTCTTGTGGCAGAGGGAACACAGAAAATCGTTATGGAGGGAAAATGTCCGAGTATAAAAGCTACGGTCCTGACGTGAGAGTATCGGGAGAGGTCATCCAGGCATTCATGGGTGGTTTTCCGCCTGAAGCACAGGATTTGGGGCTAGCGATACTGGCAGAGCATGGGATAAACAATCCCAAATCGGGAGAATTTTATGTGCTTCAGTATTTGTTCGACGCGATGAAAGAAGTGGAAAGCAAATTCTCCAGAGAAATGCTCTACCGAATCGGATACAATATCGCCCAAAATGCCATATTGCCCCCTCAAATGAACTCGATGGAAATTGCTTTGTCAGGAATAGATGTTGCCTATCACATGAACCATGTGGGTGGAGAAATCGGGCACTATGCCTTTACAAGACTTGATTCCCAAAGCGGCGTAAAAAAAGCCAAGATGGTGTGTCGCAATCCTTACTCCTGCTCTTTCGATTGGGGCGTCATAGAAGGCTTTGCAAAGAGGTTTCAACCCCAGGGATGCATAGACATTTTGGTCAGGCATGACGAAACAACGGGATGCAGAAGCAAGGGCCATGAAGAATGCTCCTACATTATTTCATGGGTTTGAACGTGCCGTCTCAATTCGGGGCAATGACCGGCTCCACTGTCTTCTCCCTTGAAAGCGGTCATCCTTCTCCGAGGCTTGATAAGAATTGCCGTTTAGCTACTTTTGGGCCAGGGTCTTTCTATCCGCTCGTTTCTCAAGACTCATCGAAAAAGTTGTGGCGCATGAGAGATATCGGATAGAGGCAACGTACATAATCATTTTGGTTTTCGGCAATCTGGACTTGGATTCGCCGTTGCTTTCAAGGCAATGCTCTAGAACCGAGAGCCCCCGACGAAGTTGCAGACACTTTGCAGGCAACTTTGTCGGGGGTCACATCTATGGGTATTGATATCTTAGTGGAGCGGGAAACGGGATTTGAACCCGCGACTTCAACCTTGGCAAGGTTGCACTCTACCACTGAGTTATTCCCGCAATCCGCCAATCATATATTAGAGGATGATAGATTGTCAACCCCTATTGCAAGGAAACTTGTCAGTTCAGGGGATCATGCGGACTCGGATTTGAGCGCGGACGAATACTAGGCCAGTTCAATGGCGTCCCCGACGCTGACCTCGCCGCCTTCGATCACTCTGGTGAAAACCCCCTGTTCAGGCATTATACATTCACCGACTTTATTGAAAATCGCGCATCTAGTATGGCATTCCTTGCCGATTTGTGTCACTTCGAGAAGAATAGTCCCCCCAATCCTTAACCGATCTCCAATCTTTACGGCGCCGAGATCAAAGTCCTGGGTAGTCAGGTTCTCAGCAAAGCTGCCGGGCTTGACATCGAGCCCTTTTTCCTTCATTTTTCCTATTTGCTCCATGGAGAGGAGCGATATCTGCCTGTGCCAGTCACCACCATGGGCATCACCCTTTATTCCGAATCCCGCTTCCA
This sequence comes from Desulfomonile tiedjei, assembly GCA_016212935.1. GTDB lineage: Bacteria > Desulfobacterota > Desulfomonilia > Desulfomonilales > Desulfomonilaceae > Desulfomonile > Desulfomonile tiedjei_A. Next base: position 9,549 of record JACRDE010000589.1, read on the forward strand.
CTATCGCTGAGCCCACGTCTGCTTTGGTGGTCCCTTTTTTCACACTGGTGCAAACAGCAATTATCCTTCCGGAAGACATCTCTAGTCACCTACCTGATTATTGAGCGCAGTAAACGCAGTTTAGGAAAAGAGATCCGAACATCTTTCAAGAAATTGAGCACAAATCATCTCGGATAAAAATTTTGCCTGGAAGCACAGGTTCCCTGTCACCTTCAGCGACCCCATGCCTCGCAGGTCAAGATTTTCTCGAGCTGTACCTTTCCTGTTAAGAATGGACCGGCAACCTGCTCGATCACAGGTCTTTCTAATCTTCTTCTTCCAACTTCTTGCCGGACGCTTCAATAATCTTGTCGGCAAGATTTGCTGGCACCTCTTCGTAGTGAGAAAACTCAACCGTGAAAATGCCTCTACCCGAAGTCATGGACGTCAGATCCGACGCATATTTGAGGACTTCCGCCATGGGCACCTGGGCCTTTACCGCCTGGCTGCCGCTCTTGGAATCCATTCCCATAATGCGGCCTCGACGAGAATTGAGATCGCCCATTACGTCCCCCATGCAATCTTCGGGAACGATGACCTCAAGGTTCATGATAGGCTCAAGCAGAACAGGGTTGGCATCAAGCATGCCTTTCTTGAAGCCCTTTGATGCCGCAATTTTGAATGCCTGCTCCGAAGAGTCCACATCGTGGTATTTTCCATCAAAGACCGTGACCCTTACGTCAATAACTTGGTAACCAGCCAGAGATCCGCTAACCATGGCCTCGGACACCCCCTTCTCCACTGCCGGGATGTACTGCCTGGGAATAACGCCACCTACAATCTTGTCCACGAATTCGAAGCCCTGACCTCTGGGGCGCGGCTCGAGTTCCAGCCATGCCACAGCAAACTGTCCGCGACCGCCGGTCTGTTTCTTGAGTTTGCCTTCGACCCTGGACTTGCCTTTTATTGTCTCCTTGTACGGGACCTTCGGGGTCTTGAGGTTCACGTCCACGCCGAATTTTCGCTTGAGCTTCTCAACAGTGAC
>JACRDE010000590.1 GCA_016212935.1 Desulfomonile tiedjei
CATGTCGGCCGTCGTGTGGAAGACAGCCAGGCTTATGTGCATGCACCGGGCGGCCTGATTTCGCAGTGAGCGTCGGTTCGAGGGTGCGCGGCTGGTTCATGATTATCCCACTGCCTACTAGTGTGTCAATACAATCCTCTTTTCGGCCCCGGTGTTGAGCGACAACTCAATGAAAGGACGAAATGACACCTTGTCAGCTCACTTGAATGTCCTGCCAATTCCCAAGTTTCTCAACCACGAGCCTGAATTTCTGGATCTTCGCGTAAGAGCGTACCACATGTGTTGATGTCTCATCCGAGCAATTCGTCAGTTCGTCAGCTACTACAATAAGAGCGGCCATCACGAAGCACTTGGCAATATCACACCCGATGACATAGGCTACTGGCGCCGAGAGGCCATATTGGAGCGTCGCAAATCTCTCAAACGGGAAACAATCATGCGGCGCAAACAAACCAACTGAACCATGCCCAGGACTCCTGAAGCCGAACCCCTTCTCTTACGCCTAGATTCAAAATTTCCACTTCGTCCCGACGATATGCATCCAGGACGTATCGAGGCGCTAACAATCCAAATCCGGATACTAGTGCAAAACATGGAAGCTTTGTTGAGATCACGTGTTATGATACCCGTACTCTTCAGCTGGATAATTGTCACTACACAAGGCTGAAGAGCCACCGGATCGGGTCCGACTCCTGGACGCAACAACCGATTGTTGATTTAACACTACTTGATTTCGGGGGAATGACAATGGGCTACAATACCATACTCTTGAGAAAGGAAGACGGCGTCAGCCTGATAAATCTGAATCGTCCAAAGGCTATGAACGCCATCAATGACGAAATGCGCTCAGAATTGGGCGAGGCGATCGATAAAGTCGAGGCAGACGATGATGCCCGGGTGCTCATCATAACAGGATCCGGCAATGCGTTCTCCGCTGGCGCGGACTTGAATGAATTCAATGACAGTTACGCGCAATTTCGCCAATCAGGGCGAATGGGAGAATTTGGCGGTCCTGATTTGGCCCTACAGTTTGCTCGCTTTCCTAAACCAATCATCGCTGCCATTAATGGGGTCGCCGTAGGCTGGGGTATGACCATGCCTGTAGCTTGTGACATCAGACTTGCTTCTCCCAAAGCTAGATTCGCTGCTCCCTTTGTGCGGGTGGGGCTTACGCCGGAATTCGGGAGTTGCTACCTTCTGCAACGTCTCATTGGGTACGGACTGGCGGCGGACCTTTTTTTCAGTGCTCGCATGGTTGACGCTAATGAAGCACTGGCCATGGGCCTTGTAAATCGTATTGTTCCTCATGAACACCTCTTGTCAGAAGCCTTGTCTCTGGCCCAGGCAATAGCAGCTCATCCGCGCGCCGCACTGTTGCGTACCAAGGAACTCCTGCGTCGGGGAATGTTTGAGAGCCCTCTGGAGGGCTGGATCGAACACGAGGCGGCTGTTTTCATGGAGTGTATGACAGGCCGTGAACACCACGAGGCCGTCCTGAATCTGTTGGCGGAACTGGCGCGGAAACCAAAAAAGCAAATCGATTAGAAACTCATGGCCAGTTACACCACTTCGCTTTCAAATATGTAAAATCTGGGAGGTACTTCTTGTAAGAAGTTCCTCCCAGAACCCCACCTCACTAACTTTTAGCACTCGCCGGAATCCCCATTTCCTGAGAGGAAATTTGGGGTTCCGGCAAATGATAGAAGCTTCTGGAAGGGGGTTTGGGGGGAAACTCTCTACAAAGAGGGTCCCCCCAATCTTACTTCTTTGAATACGCATTAGTGTCTCGACAATTAATCATTTATTAACGTCTCCGTAATATTTACCCAACACTTCCGTTTGAAAATAGGGTCCCAGGCTGCCATGCGGGGTTTAGCCAGGGAAACAAGCCGGGAGGACCGCAGGCCGAGCATCCTCGCTCCACACTGGAGCTATGGGTGCCCTCCCAATCCTCTGCGTCTTCCCGGCTCGATTTTTTTAAGGAAAACATCCCAAACTGCCGGCACGCAACCTCTCAACGTGAATTCGAAGTGCACCTGTCCCTTTCGGCGTGCACGCGGGAAATATCGATGAGCCGGAAGACATGGAATTCGATTATGTGACAACCATCATCCCGGCAAGGACGCTTCATGCTGGCCTGAATGTCTTTCCGCGAACGCGAAAGAAGATGTCGGTGGTGACTTTGTTCTCGCTCATACTCGACGAACCCGGGAC
>JACRDE010000591.1 GCA_016212935.1 Desulfomonile tiedjei
CGTGGCCTTCGTATGATCCGACGCTCCTGGAGCTGGATCAGGTGCTCATAGTGGTACAGGTAAACGGTAAGAAGAGAGGCGAGATCACAGTACCAGTCGATGCTTCGGAAGATGAGATCAGAGAGAAGGCTCTGGAGGAAGACAACGTGAGAAAGTTCACTGAAGGAAAAACGATACGTAAGGCGATCACGGTTCAGGGAAAACTTCTTAACCTGGTGGTTTGAGTGCAATACTTCTCAAATGGGGTGACGAATTCTTTGCCTTGAAAAAACGAACGGCAGCTTCCATCCACCTGAGGATGCGGAGCACCCCGTATGTTGTTGGCTTGAGCCGCTTGGCCCAGATGTGTTAGCTCTTAGCGTCATTCCGAGCAAAGGGGAACCCGGCAATCCGAAAGCGCATGCTCCCGGCATCCCCGACGGACACTCACTCAATGGCCCGAGGAGATAGTGACCCTTCAAGCGCAGCAGTCCTCAGCATGGCCTCAGAGCCTCGTTTCCGGGTGCATCCAATAATGCGACCAGCCCTAGCCCTGGCGATGTCGGTCGTGCTTTGTCTAGCGGCATGCGGCTACCGTTTCAGTGGACCAGAAGCCGGGACTGTATTTCCCCCAGATATAAAGACTGTGGTCCTTGAAAGTGCAGAAAACAAAACAGCGGTCACAGGAATAGAAACCGAACTCACCAACGATCTTCGCAGCGAGTTCGCTCTGGGCGCAGGACTCAAGCCGGTAAGAAGCGGGGGAGATTCAATTCTGAAGACAGTTGTCGCTTCATACGAGGATACTCCTTCCACATACCGTGCTGACGGGAAAGAGTTGACCCGCATCGGAACCCTCAAGGTAATCTGCAGTCTGGAGCGCGTCGACTCAAAGAAGGTGTTATGGAAACGAGATATGTATGCATCGGACACGTACGATGTCACTGATACTATATCCGGAACACTCTCCAACAGACGTCGGGCCATATCTCGCATGATAAAAGACCTCATTCCGAGGATCCACCGATCAATGTACGATAGTTTTTAGCTGCCGGCCGGTTTCACTTGATTGCTCCAGAGCGACGAGATAATATCTAGCGTCCGGTTAGATACGCAAGACAAATCCAAAAGCCAGAAGTCTGAAAAAGCAAGACCGATGTCCGCGGATGTTTCATGCTGCTGGGACGGAAAGGGTTCATGAAGGCCCGTAATTCGGAATTGAAATATTTGATATTTGTCTTGTTGGCTGCTTCAACAGTTTATGTGGTAGGGCATTGGAATGCCATAGTGGATCCTTACGTCATCAACGACGATGTACGTCAACAAGTTTATTGGATGCAGAAATGGTACGATGAGGAACTCTTTCCGGACGATCTCCTGACTCTATATGCGAGGTATTACGTACCGTGGGGCATTAAAGCAGTTTACAGGCTTGGCGCTCCATTCATGGTCCCGGTGCAATTTTCGAAGGTGATCACGGGTATTCTTTATGTAATTACTGCTTGTTTTATCTTCGGTCTGGGATTGGAATTCAAGGACAAAATTGTAGCTCTTGTTATTGTATGCTGTTATTTCTTTTTTACGACGTTTCTTCGCAAAATTTCAGGTGGTTTGTCTCAGAGCTTCGGTTTTCCTCTGTTATGCGCTTATCTGTTTTTTCTCGCTCGCAATAATCTCCTGGCCGCAGCATTCACTATCATGTTCGCGTCTGTTCTGAATCCCTATATTTTTGTTCTTACTTCGGCCACGCACGGTATCTATTTGATCGCAAACTACGGTGCGCTCCCTGTGAACAAGCTTCTGGGGCGGCGCTCGGAATCGCTCGTTGATGAGGTCAGCACGGATCGAGGACCGTTGACCGGCGAAAATCCCATTGGTCCCCCCAATCAGATTGCTATTACCAAATTATTTTTGTTGAATGTTCCCATTCTTGTGGGCGCCTTTCTAATGTCGCTTAAATATATCTTATTGAAACCGGACGGGATCGGTAATCTCGTTACATGGTCCCAGATTGTTGGTCACGTTGAATATACCGCGGCCGGGCGCTACCAAATCTTCCCTGTTCCGTCGATTTTTTATGAACTGACGATGCCATGGCGGGGTATATTTCCGTTTGACGAATGGGGACATGTGGCCGGATGGATCGGGATGGCATTTATTCTCGCCTTGTCGATATGCGCATGGACACACAAAAACTTTTTCGCCAACTTGCACGGTTTTAGAGTCTATGCCTACTTGCTGCCAGCTTCTCTCCTCATGTGGTGCATTTCATACGTTGTTTTGATGAGGCTTTTTATTCCTGGGCGATATCTTGAATTTTCTTTGACCGTTTTCTATTGTGTGTTCACAGGCGTCACTGCAAAGCTCGCGTTGGACAGACTCGGACTAAAACGTATCATATTCCCATGGGTGGTTGTGTCTGCGGTGTTTGTGGGTGCTTTACGGTCGCATGAGCTCGGAATTTACGACTACTCGGAATACCAGGACCTGTATAGATTCCTGAGAACGACACCGAAGAGCTCTCTCATAGCCGGTCACCCGGTACTCATGGATCCCTTTCCCGCTTATTCGCACAGAAAGGCTTTTGTGACTTACGAGCTTTCCCACACGTGGATCGACTCTTATTGGGAAATCATCGAAAAGCGGACTTTCGACTTCTTCAAAGCCTATTACAGCGACAATCCTGATGACCTGCGACAATTCTGCGATTATTATGGAATCGATTACCTTTTGGTGAGGGAAGAGGATTTTTCTCCCAGGATTCTCCAAAAAGGAGAAGTCTATTTTGAACCCTTTAGGAGTCAGATACAGGAATTGGTCAGAAACAAGTCTCAATTCGCAGCTCTTAGCGCTAAAGCTTTTCCGGTCGTGTATCGCAGTAGCGGCATCAGGGTTCTCAAGATGCGATGATTCGATCGTCGCTCCAACAGAGCTGGTCCGGTGACTCCTTCCGAAGCCCCATCAAGCAGGTGACAAGCTGAATTGTCGTTTGACATAGGTTTACTGAGCTAAGTCAGCTTGCGTCCATACTTGCGAAAGAGATTTCTCACAAGCTGTCCTATACTAAGTCTGGACAATTCTACGAATGAACGGGCATTGGTATCAGGAGAGGAATCGCTGGAGTTTTTTCTAGCTATTCTTGACACAAGACGCGGCTTGCAGGTAATAATTGTGAACCTGAGTGGAGGTAGAGTTACGGACCTCCCTATTAGGGCTATCAAAGAAGTACCTTTCAGCACTCCTGGATAAGAGGGGTTAACGCCCCGTACCGCATCCTTACCCGCTGGACAGCGAATTGGTACGAGCCTGGATTTGAGCGCTCGAACGGAACATCCGGAAAATCAGAATGTGATGCATTTTCATGAAGTCTTTTCATGAAACGAGTCTCCAAAGTTGCCGCTGGCGGCAATAAACGACATTGATCCGATTAACAAGCATTTCAACGGGAGGATGACTCATGGGTAGGAACAAAATAACAGTAGTCGGCGCGGGAAACGTTGGCGCATCGGTGGCCGCATACGCGTCGGCTCAGGAACTCGGTGACGTAGTGGTTATCGATATCCTGGAGGGCGTGCCCCAGGGAAAAGGTCTCGACATGTGGGAAGCCACGCCGGTCCTAGGCGTGGACACACGGGTTATCGGGACTAACCAATATGAGATGACCGAGGGAAGCGACCTTGTGATCATTACGGCGGGCATAGCTAGAAAACCGGGCATGAGCAGAGACGATCTCCTTGCCACGAACGTCCGAATAGTGGCCGATGTGTCTGAAAAGGTCGCCCGCTTCTCGCCTGACGCGATAATCATAGTAGTGTCCAACCCCCTGGATGCCATGGTTTACACTACGTGGAAAAAATCAGGGTTCCATCCCAGGCGTATCCTGGGTATGGCAGGAGTCCTGGACACAGCTCGTTTCAGAAGCTTCCTTGCCGAGGAGATAGGAGTCTCTGTGGAAGACGTCCACGCTCTGGTCCTCGGAGGCCACGGAGATACTATGGTGCCACTGACAAGGTACTGCTTTGTTGGCGGAATTCCTGTCACAAACTTCATAAGCCCGGACCGGCTCGAAGAAATAGTCCAGAGGACGCGACAGGGCGGAGCGGAAATAGTCAATCTCCTCAAAACCGGCAGCGCTTATTACGCCCCTGCAGCATCTGCAGTTCTGATGGCCGAGTCCGTACTCCGGGACAAAAAGAGACTCCTGCCCGTGGCTGCTTACCTTGACGGAGAATTCAACGAAAAAGGCCTCTTCGTGGGTGTCCCGGCAATTCTCGGGGCGGCCGGCGTGGAGAAAGTCGTTGAACTGGAACTCACCGTAGAGGAACAAGAGGCTTTCGAGAAGTCAGTCGAGGCAGTCCGCAGCCTTGTCAAGGAAGTAGACCAACTGCTCTGAGAGAGAGTGGCATTCGTCACCATCAAGCCTTCTTGTCTCTAGTCTGATCATTCTTGTACCCGAGGTCTTAGGGGGACTTTTCTAGCTCCGAGCAGAGAGTCCCTCTAGTCCTTTCCTCCCGAATCACGAGCGGAGCAATTCTTGGCAACTCAAGCTTCGATGCTGTGCTCTTGCGACACGCCTTCATCCAGATGCTCATGAAATCTGATCGGCCGTCGTCGGGCGTTTAGCGAAAGCTTGTGCAACGCGTCCTCTGATGCGAATTTACTTTCAATATCGGCATGATTGGGCGCATCTTTCTTGGTAATGAAGGTCCTCCCAGATTTTTCCTCGTTTGAATGCGATCCGACGTCAGTCCTCGTAGAAGGATTTGGCACAAGTCTTGCTTTATACTATTGCGAACAACGACTCCTTAACCATACCCTCAGCCCTCCTCAAATAGGTGGGCTATTTTTTTGTCAGTATTTCCAGCATGTTCAAACTGAAGGCACGACAGAGTCCGGACCCTCGAATTTTTGCAGGTGGATAATTATTTCCCACCACATTACCCGAAGTGCGAACTTTTTGACTCGATTTAAGGAACCCATCGAATTTATGTGACTATTTTTGGCGTGATCGGTGGGTAATTTTTTCGCGCGCAATTTGCCTACTGGCGCTAGCTACCAGTCTATACTAGTTCTTGGAAATTCCGTCGAATTGCCCAATGATTCTCGCCCGTATGCTGCCTTCGACTGACAAAGTCATTGCGATGAGTGGAACGACGAAGCAATCCCAGCTTTTGCGAATGGGAGATTGCTCCGGGCTGGCAATGACATTCTCTTGGTGTTCCCCGTAGCCAATCCGCGATTGCTTTTGAGAATTGGCATAACACTATTTCAAAACTCTTTGTATAAGGCTTGCAGCGTGCCTCCTGCGCCAGGTCAATTTGTGTTCTGTTCCAAGAAGAAATTTCCCGCAAACCGGAGTAGATCGAGGTAGGGCTGCCGGTTTCCCGACAGCCCCCTCACAGATCCCGGCGTGCGGTATTCTCGCACCGGTCTCTTCAAGACCGCTCGCTTCCGCACTGGTAGCTATCACAGAAGCATTTGCTGGACGGGTCCGGCATGTAATGCCGACGAACCAGTCGAGCCCGATACCGTTTTCCTTTGAGACGTTCAACGAGATCGTGGATATTGGAG
>JACRDE010000592.1 GCA_016212935.1 Desulfomonile tiedjei
CGAATGGTAGGGTTCTTGCGAAGCACTTCGCGTATTTCGGAATTTGGGTCCTCCAAATCTCCAAAAATCAACCCCTTGTCTTTGCAGGCCTCCACACATGCGGGGATCTGCCCTTTAGCCAGCCTCTCGAAGCAGAATGTGCACTTTTCCACCACGCCTCGCGTCCTGGTGGGATACTCTTGATTGACTTCTTTGATGAAGGGACGCGGGTCCCGCCAGTTCAAGCTGCGGGCGCCGTAAGGGCACGCTGCCATACAGAAACGGCAGCCGATGCACCTGTGATAGTCCATCATCACTATCCCGTCTTCCCGCTTGAAGGTGGCCTTGACAGGACAGACCCTCACGCACGGAGGGTTGTCGCAGTGGTTGCAAAGCACCGGAAATGGCAGTCCCTTCATGCTGGTTTTTATGTATTCGTCCATGAAATGGTTTTCTTCGCCGGGAAACGCGTGGTCGAATGCCGTAAGCCAGATCCATTTCACCTCATCCTTAGGATTGCCTATATCCGGAACGTTGTGAACTTTGTGGCAGGCCAGTGCGCAGTCCCTGCAATTTTCTTTGGCCTTCAGGCATTTTTTCATGTCCACGACCATGGCCCAACGCTTTCCCACAAGCGCATTCGCACCAGGCGCGTACTTCGGTTGCTCCGCGGCGACCGCATCCAAGACCGGCCTGGCCCCTGCACCCAGCACGGAAAGACCGGCTATTCTCAGAAAGTGTCTTCTTGTGCTATCCATCAGTTGGTACTCCTTGCGGTCTGCTTTTTCTCAGGAGGCGGGACATGGCAATCCCAGCACTTGGGTGCGGCGTCCACATAGTTGTGGCACCTGTCGCAGAACTGTTCCTTCTTTGAATGGCACTTAGTGCAGGTGTTCTGGAGACTCATTTCATAAGTCTTACCAGTGGAGCTGACGTACAAGCGCTTGCCGTTGCGGACCACCTCGTCTCTCCACTGATCCAGAAGCTGCATATGGGATGATTTCATATATGCTGTGGACTCTACGCACTGCTTTTCAGTGGTTCCGACTTCCAGTTTCGGCGGAGTTGGGGTTGCTGCCTTGCCCGCGTTGTACCAGAAGGGGAAAGCTACGGCCCCGAGAAAGATGACAATTCCTACAATGATTTTTCCGGCGTCATACATTCTCACTCCTCCTCTTCCTCATTCAGCGGTTCGCCACGAAGGTCTTCGGTGCGCTCTTGCTCGCCGTCCATGACCAGGGCGTTCGCCACCAGTTCGTGAATACCACCGACTGAAACATCCGGCGCCCAGTAGTGCGTGAGTGCTGTCAGTGTGGCTCTATCTATTGCGCACATGCACAGGAGGCGGTTAACGTCATGTTTGTCCTGGACGTGTCTGAGCGCATTCGCCCTGGGGAAAGCGCCTCTCATTCTCATTTCCAGATTTTCGTCGTTGCCCAGTCCAGCCCCACCGCCACAGCAGAAGGTCTGCTCCCGAATCGTGTTCTCGGGCATCTCGAAGAAGTCTTCGCAGACGTTCTGGATTACGTACCTCGGTTCTTCCAGCAGACCTGCGGCCCTGGCAGGGTTGCACGAGTCGTGATAGGTGGCCCGCACCTTCCTGTTCCTGCTGGGGTCCAGCTTCAGTTTGCCGTGCTTGATGAGGTCCGCCGTAAATTCCATAATGTGAACCATCTTGCTCTGTTTGGCGTTCTCGAACTTGGTGCCTGTAATCGGCGAAACCGGGGCCTCCAGGAAATCTGCCGGGCCGTTCATGGTTTCCATATACTGATGAATCACTCGCCACATGTGGCCGCATTCACCGCCCAGGATCCACTTGACCCCAAGGCGCTTGGCTTCAGCATATATTTTTGCATTGAGCCGCTTGATCATCTCGTGGGAGGTGAAAAGGCCGAAATTCCCACCTTCAGAAGCATACGTGCTCCACGTGTAGTCAAGACCGATTTCGTGGAACAGCATCAGGTAGCCCATGCATGTGTATGTTCCGGGGTCAGCGAAGTAATCGCCGGACGGGGTCACGAAGAGGATCTCCGCCCCCTTCTTGTTTATGGGCAGGTTGACGTTGATGCCGGTGATGTTCTCGATATCGTCCACCATGAATTCCCACATGTCTTTGACGCCGTGAGGGGGAATTCCGAGGTGGTTTCCAAAACGATAACAGTTGGCTACCGGTTCCATGACCCAGTTAATGTTGAGGCCCACAAGGTTTAGGAGCTCTCTGCCGATCATGGTCACTTCAGCCGTGTCGATGCCGTACGGGCAAAACACCGAACAGCGTCGGCACTCAGTACACTGGAAGAAATAATAGAACCACTCTTTTAGGACGTCTACCGTGAGCTCTCTGGCACCGGCAAACCGTCCGAGCATCTTTCCCAGCGTGGTGAAGTCGTTCCGATAAACCGATCTGAGCAGTTCAGCCCTCAGAACCGGCATGTTCTTGGGATCGCCGGACCCGATGAAGAAGTGGCATTTGTCCATGCATGCGCCGCATCTTACGCATATATCCATGAAGAGCCTGAAGGAGCGGTATTTGTCGAGGCGCTCCTTGAGACCTTTCATGATAATTTCTTTCCAGTTATCCGGGAGTTTCCAATCCTCGTCGGTAGGACTCCATTCACGAGGGTTGGGCAAGCCGAGGCGCTTGAGATTCTTGCCTGCTGCAGGGTAGATGTAAGTGCCGTCCCTGAAGTTCACAGGAGTATCCATCCAAGGCGTCTCGGGCGTCTTGTTCAAATCGATGTTCATCAAGTCCTGAGGCTTGGAAAGGTTATGCAGTTCCATCTTTACTCCTTATCAACCGGGATTCCGGCCTCTTTCATTTTCTCGCGGAAGTCGTCCTCGTATTCTGCGTATGAGTGGACCTTGACCGGATAATTCCAGGGATTGACGTATCGTTCCATGCGGTTGACATTGGCCGTGTTTCTCGTTGGGCTCAGGAACACCCCGCCCGCATGCATCAGCTTGCTGAACGGGAAATATACGAGTAACACGCACACAAGGAACAGATGCACGTAAAAGATCGAGCTGATCCCTGCCGGAACCGTGGGATGAAGAGTAAACAACCCCACCGCCAACTGCTTGACCATCAGGAGATCTACTTTCCATACGTTTCTCATGAGCACGCCCGAAATGGCGATGCCAAGGATGAGCAGCAAGGGGAAGAAATCCGCAGCCAACGATATGTAACGGAGTTGCGGAAGAAAAACTCTCCGCAGAAACAAGAAAGTCGCCGCGGCGAGCAAGGCTATGTCGGTCAAGAAGACTGTAGGGACAAGGAGCTGGAAGAATCCGTCGACCGAGGACAAAAGCTCCACAAAAGAAGGTATAGGCTCCACAAAGAAACGGATGTGTCTCAAAACAATGGTGAGGAAAGCATAATGGAAAGCTATACCACCCAGCCAAAGCCATTTTGCCGATCCGTAGGTCACATTTGGCCCTTCTCTCAGTTCGGCTTTCGTATTTCTGAAAAGCGACCGGAAAAGGAACACTTCGAGCGCCATGCGCCCAATTACGCCCCACGTGTTATAAGGGCTTTCAAGGTTGTCCGCTTTGATCCAGGGAAGCGATTTGCCCTGTCCGCAAGTGGTCGGGATACGGAACGGCACAGGCACTTTGGCCCACTCCAAGATCCGATAGATGATCCCGACGACGAACACGGCTATCGCTATGTACGGGATCACTACCCCGAAAAGCGTATCCAGGCCTATCGCCCCTACCCCGAACAGAGCAACCAACACGAGGGCTATCACTGCGATTAGGGACGCGAATAGGGAAGTCCATGCGTTCATCTGCTACCACCTCGATTACGTTGCGCTATGCTTTGGTTTCTTCGGTATCCGCCCATTCCTGCGGCATCCCGTATTTTTGACAAGCTCGTTCGACCAATCTCGACGTCCGATTACGAATTTCGTGTGTCCTGATCTCGAAGATTGTTTCCCTGCATTGCATGTAAATGTTGAAGGATAGGAGCGCTAGGCTATCGATCTTCTGTTCAAAAGTCAACAATTCTTCGTAGAGCCGGTTCTCACGAATCGCCTGTCCCAGGATCTCCTGAACGGCTTCCTTCAAAAGAAATACGAAACCTACCGCTGTAGACGGAGCATATCCCTGAACTGCTCTGATCCTGACTACTCGATCCAGGAATTCCGAGAATTTCTCAATATCTCCATCTTTAAGCAAGTTGTCGTAAAGTCCTTCTAAGCCTTCGTCTATGGAGTTTCCCAGTGGATTGGCGAAAGGGTTCTTCTGGGTTTTTAGGAATCTTTGAGTTTCCGGCGGGTAAGTCCCCACGAGAAGCTGTTTCCACCTGTCTACAACTGCATCTCTTTGTTTTTCCAGCAGATCTTTCAGCATTTTTTAGAATCGGTCTTCCTTGTTCGAAATCTCAACGAAAGTACGGACGTAGCACTCCTCGCCATACTAGCAAGCCTGCCACCTTCAAGGCATCTGACGAGGCCCGAACCTTTGAGTCAGCGACAACATCGCCGGCTTCATCAATTCCTTAGAGCCGTCTTGATTTGCGCGAAACGGATTCCTCTGATCAAGGGGCCTCTTTCGTCTGCCCAGAAATTAACTTCATCACCGGGAGCCGACGGGGACACGATCAGACGGCAAGAATCTCAAAGTCTTAGAAATAACACCACTTCTCGACGATTGTCAAGGACTTTGAGGCTCGCTGATTGGAAAAAATACCGCACTATTATAAACCTTTTACCCCAAATCTGCCAGCCTATTACACGCTACCAAGCAATGGTTCAGTTGCACCGCGGAATTTACGGCATCACCACAGACACCTTGGTTCAAAAGCCCATTCCCGGGCAACACCTACTTCTCGTGCATGCAGTTGCACTCTGCTGTATAGTCGATTATACAACCCCGAACCCTGGAGGAGCCGTATGATAAAATTCAACGGTATCAATCACCTGGCAATGGTTACCTCGGACATGGATGCAACCATCCGTTTCTGGAGAGACTTGCTGGGAATGAGACTCTTGGCAGGCTTGGGCCATCCTGGATACAGGCACTATTTCTTTGAGATTTCACCGGGTCACATGATCGCTTTCTTTGAGTGGCCCGGTGTAAAGCCCGCAGTGGAAAAAGACCACGGCGCGCCTGTGAAAGGCCCTGTTGTGTTCGATCACGTGGCTTTAGGTGTGGACTCTCAGGAGGCACTCTGGGAGCTAAAAGACAAGCTGGAAGTTGCAGGCTTCTGGGCTTCGGAGGTGGTAGACCACGGGTTTATACATTCCTTGTATTCTTTTGATCCGAATAATGTGCCCATAGAATTCAGCTTCGGAGTTCGAATGGCCGAGCTTGGGGAAAAACCTGTAATGGCCGATTCAGCCCCCTCCGAAATTGCCTCGGAAGGCCCCGAGCCCCAAGTCAACATATGGCCGAAAGTAGAAAGCCCGACGCCAGATGCCGACCGCAGGGTTTATCCGGGGCTGGGCAGCGAACTCTTTCACGGAACTAGGAAATGACCGGGAAATTCGCTTCGTCACTGGCTGAAAGCGCCGTGACACCCGAACTGATCAGAGTAGTTCGGGCCCAGTACGCCATTAACTGGCAAGGTATTCACGGCATTTCCCATTTCGAGCGCGTGCGGGAGAACGGTCTCAAAGTCGCCAGTTCAACCGGAGCTGTCACCAAGATCGTTGAATTATTCGCTTTTTTTCACGACTCCAAGCGTGTCAATGAATCGAGGGACCCGGGGCACGGTGCAAGAGCAGCAGCCTTCGTCAAAGAGCTTAACGGATCGTTTCTATTTCTGGACCCTTATGAACTTGACCTGCTGACATATGCTTGCCGGCACCACACAGATGGAAAGACTGAAGGCGACATTACAGTCCAGACATGCTGGGATGCAGATCGCCTCGATCTCTGGCGGGCATCTATTTGGCCCAGAGAAGAATACCTCTGCACTGAAGCAGCGCGGGCCCCGGAAATGATACGATGGGCGTGTTCCAGGGTACCAAGAATTCTATAGCTCCTTTCACGCAAAACCATCTGGTCGTCGGTCCCGATTGACCATCGTGCCGGCTGAATGGCCTGCGCGGCACGCGGAGGTGCCAAATCCCATGCGGCAAGCAAGACTGAATCGTTTCACTGACACCCTCGGACGGACATGCCAGCAGTATATGCTGAAAGAAAAATGGATTATTGCTCCGTCATTGAGAGTGGGACATCAGTGGCTGGATACTGTCACCTGTTCGGGTCAAGCTGTAATCAACGCGAGGGTTAAAACCCTTAAGGGCATGGCTCTGGATTTGGCCGGTCCGGAACTGGCGCGATTGCAGGTGCGGCTTGTTTCCGATCGTGGAGCATCAATCATTATCGATCGGATTTTGAACCGCCTGCGCAAAGAATCTCCCGCTTACGTGACCAAGATGGCTGCGAGCCAATCTCTGTCTCTGAGCGTTTACTCGTCCATTAAGGACATCAGACTAGCCGGTCTCCGTGCCGACGATCTGGTTTCTCACCAGTTCGAGCACCCGGACAAAGCGTCCGAGCTTTCTTTCATTATGGCTGAATATCTCTCGACCCTGGCTCAGTCCGGCCTGATCGATTACGCCGACGCTCTTGAGATGGCCGTTTGCGGACTGGCTGGCTCTACCGTTGCGTCGGATGACGTCGTGGTCATCACTGCGGATGACCTTGAGCTTACGGCCAAAGAGGAAGCTCTGATCAAAGCCTTACCTTCGGAAACATTACTGCAGATAACCGTAGATCAGCCGCTCACGGAAATCGAAAGTCGCTCCGAGCCGTTAACCAATGCTGGATTGCTCCGGTGGCTGCCTGATCCGACTCGCGCTCCGGTGGCAAATGAGGCGGATGACACTGCTTCTATTTTCTCTGCAGTCGGAGAAGTCAACGAAATCAGGGAAGTATTCAGACGGGTGCTCAGCAAAGCCATCGCGCTGGATGACGTTGAGATTCTCCACACGGACAAGAACACGTACGTGCCTCTCATCTATGAGCTTTGTTCGCGTTTTGTCTCGGATTTCCACCGCAACGCAGAACCTATCGTGACTTTTGCGGAGGGAATTCCGACCACATACTCCAGACCGGGCCGCGCTCTGATGGGTTGGGTTTCATGGGTTCGCGAAGGATTTCTGCAGTCCACCCTGGCCCGAATGGTTGAAGACCGAATCGTGTCATTGCCGGACTCCGGTTTGGAAGCCGCTGGTTTTGAGTCTTTGGCCGCTGTGTTCAGGTCCCTGGGAATCGGATTCGGCAGGGATCGGTACTTGCCCAAAATTGACGAACTGATTGCAGGACTCGAAATGAGGCTGGCGGCCCATGTTCCAGCCGCACTGGACGACGACTCTCTCGGGGACAGGATGCATTATAAGGATTACCTGGAGACAGCGTCTGTATTGCGGCGACTCTTGGAAGCAATGCTGGATCTCACGCCGGACAGCGCTGCCAACCCCACTGACATCCTGGATTCTGCGGCGAAATTCCTTGAATCATTCGCACGCAGGATCGACGAATCGGACGGATATGCTTTTCGGGCCCTCGTGGACGAGATCCGTGACATGGCACGATACGTAAATCAGGAAAACGGTGAGGATTTGAGCTTGGACGTATGGGAATGGCTTGCCTCGTTGCCGGGTGAGGTGCGCATAATGGGCAGCGGGCCTCGTCCGGGCCGCGTTCATGTATCCAACGTTCTCACCGGCGGCCATTCCGGCAGACGACATTTTTTCATTGTGGGCCTTGACGACGGGAGATTTCCTGGCTCCGGGTATCAGGACCCGGTGGTCCTGGACACTGAAAGGCGCAAACTATCCGACCGTCTAGTGACTACAACGGAACGACTCGCAGCAAAGCTGGGCGGGTTTTCTCGTCTGCTATCCCGTCATCGCGGCTCCCTGACTTTCAGTTTTTCCTGCAAGGATATCCTGGACGATCGAGAAATGTTTCCCAGTCCTGTGTTGATTTCGGCGTTTCGCATTGTTTCCGGCACACGCGAGGGAGACCAGCGAGACCTGCTTCAGTGGCTGCCGCGCCCTGCCTCTTTTGCTCCGGATGATCCGGCAAAGAGCTTGGACGAAACCGAGTGGTGGCTTTCGCGCCTTTGCGCTGCCGATGCTATCGCGGACCCGGACAAGCTGATCGCAACGCATTTTCCACATCTGGGCCGGGGCCTGGAGGCTGCAAAACACAGAAAAGGTTCTGACTTCACTATCTATGACGGGATGTTGCGTACGCCAGGAGCCGAATTGGACCCTGCCGCCTCCGCCGGTCCCATAATGTCAGGAAGCATGTTGGAAACAGCTGGAAGATGTCCCCTGGCTTACTTCTTCAGGTATGTGATCGATATAAGACTACCCGAAGATTACCAGATCGATCCTGAACGGTGGCTGGATCCTCTCCAATTCGGAAACCTCCTCCACGAGGTATTCTACACTTTCGCTCGCGAAGTCTCTGGCGATCATTGGCCGCCCTCATTCGAAAATGATCTTCCGAGACTCAAGGAAATCCTCAGCGAAACCGCTTCAAGATACAGAGAACTCTATCCGCCTGCTTCAGAAGATGCTTTTCTCGATCAGCTCCGAGAACTCAACTCAGCTGCTCAGGTGTTCCTGAGAGAAGAAGAACTTATGACGGACAGGTTTCCCGCATATCTTGAAGTGTCCGCCGGATTGGCGCCGTACGAAAAGGGATCTGCTCTGGATACAAGAAATCCGGTCCGTGTACAGCTCCCCGACGGCAGAGTAATAAGAATGAGAGGCCGTTTGGATCGCTTGGACCGTATCGGTTCCACCAACAATTACGCGATCGTCGATTACAAGACCGGAAGCGCTTCGAAATACGAAGACACAGATCCGTTCCGTAACGGTCGAGTGGTTCAGCACGCGCTCTATACTGCAATGGCCGGAGAAATCTTGAAAGCGAAACTGGGCTCGGGCTCGGAAGTCACCCAATTCGAGTACCTGTTCCCCGGCAGCCGCGGCCAGGGATTGCGGTTAG
>JACRDE010000582.1 GCA_016212935.1 Desulfomonile tiedjei
AAGAAGGGTTTCCCCGATTTTACTTCTTTGATGGAGGGTTAGTATAATCTGTATGTTGCGCCCGTTTGGTCGAGGCGTACAAGGCACTGCACTGCGCCTGAGTTGCTCGACCAATAGTGTCACTTGACGCTTTTGATACAGCCCTGCCCGTAGCGCAATGTTGCGCTTCGGTGGTCCCTCTTGCTGTTCCGTTGCCATTGCCCCTTCGGAGAACATACGTACAGGCCTTTTGTTGGCACTTTGCTCTCTTTCTGGCTCGGCTGCCGTAACGTTCGCCACTTCTTCAGCGCCAGTGAATTCAAGGCCAAAACCAGCAAACCTGAGCGCCCGAGCTACGCCCAGTGTTTCCGCCAGCTCAATGAGGCACTCAGCCAGCCTTGAATCTCTCTGGTTGTTTGCAGTGCCATACCCGACGAACCGGACTTTGTTCGTAACTGCGGAGCATTTGAAGATGGCGTACTGGCCGTCCCAACTCACCATCTCAGTTTGCAGGTTGAGGTTTTGATTTTCTTCGTGTGCCAGCCTCAATCTGCCGCCGATTATAGGGAATACCCGTGTCTGCCATTCGTTGCCGACTTTTACTTTTCGGCTGACCAACTCATCTTCTCGGAATCCGTTTGCGCTCATGGTTGTGCTCCTTTCTAGTTTGTTCTGTTTCTCAGTAGATTTATCAGCGCCTGCCTGCGCCCAATGCCACCGCTCCTGCACCCACAGCCACAGCAGCGTCATCAACCCATCCCACGACAGGGATAACGTCAGGAATAAGGTCGATGGGGCTGAGGACATACAGTAGAGCCATAATCAGGATGAATGTGACGAATCCGTTGTCTCGCATATGCGTGTCCTCCTTTTCTTTTGATCAGGTCTATCCTTCAGGATGACCCTCTTGTACCCTTAAATATAATATGATTCTAATGGGATAATGATTGCTCTAGCGTTGGGTGCAGGCAAATGTTGGAATTTCACCCATGCTTGACCATTGCCCCGAGAAGTACGTCTCGGAGAATTTATCTGGCTAAGCCTCAGGGCATTTATCATCGGGACTTGCTTACTGTCAGTCGATATGGAATCGAACGGGAATCGAGGCAAGGAGTAGAACGGCTGAGCTCCTATAATTACAAGCAAAGGCTCTACTAGAGTTGTGATTCCTGCGAGTCGTGTCTCTGGAGCAGGACAAGCCTATGATCTCAAGATCTCTAACGGTATGAATTTCCGGGCCCCAACATCAGAAGAGGTGGACAGAGGAGCGATACCACTCGGATCGAGTACTACATGAATATTTAGTAATTGGCGTGTCCTGGCATATCGTCCAGTCCCCTTCTGGAAAAAGTAGCTGAGCCATAAAGTTGAAGCATAGGAGCGGGGTTTCTTGCTTCTGCCAAGAGTCACGTCGGAAGACTCATGGCGGTGTCACATTACTACTACTGGGGCAACTCCTTGCAGTGCTTTTGTCCGCGTTGCAAGGAGTTGCCCCGCGAGTCTATAGCTTCTGCCAATCATCCATAAGATGGAGTAACTTCCTTGAGGCTACCTTCAGACAGAAAAGCTTCGTAGTTGTGGATCAATCTCTGGACGACGGCTCCAGCTAGCCTCTTGTAAAACATCATGCCGCTTGCAGTATCCTTCTCGAATATTTTGTTCAGGCTTTCCTTTTTAATTTTTATTATTTTGCTGGAGGCTACACACTCAGCGGTGGCTGTATAAGCAGGTCGATCAACCAAGCCGGTCCATCCAAATGCCTCTCCCGGAAGGTTGACCGTATAAGTGATCTCAGCCTTCGTCCCAATGAACAACCGAACTCTGCCCTCAACCAGGATGTAGAAGTACTGTGCAGGAGTGCCTGCCTCAAAAATGAGTTTTCCTGGTTCGTAGGTCTCTTCAATCATGATTTTGGAGATCTCGTTCGTGACCTCCGGTCCCAGATCCTTGAACAACTCCGCTTTCTGGATAATCATAGGATTCTCCTTCCTTTGGAAACGACATTTGTACGATCTGGTTCAATTCGACGGAATTCCGTCCAGTCATTCTTGAGGTTCAGATGGCTCCTTGCCGACGATTTTCCTCCTTTTCCGGTCCTTGAGCTGGCTGTGCTCATAGACTTTCAGCGCGAAATCCTGAAAAAGGGTTTCACAAGTCTTTATTTTTTCAGCAGCTGCCTTGCGCAAGGGTGCTTCCACGATGTCCCTTTTCTCCACCTTCTTCAGCCACTGCTTCAGTTTTTCAAGCTCCTCTTCGTTTTCTTCGACCTCAGCAAAAATGAAATTCTGCCTGTCGATCTCGAATTCTATTTCTTTTGCGTAGTCTTCACACTTGCCTATAATCTCTTTATATTCTTCATTTCTGGATTCCACAAAAGCCTTGCTTATACGCGCTTCCTGCTCTTTGTTTAAGACTTTGCCATCGATGAGCAGACCCTCACCCTTCCAGTTTTCAATATCCTGTATGAGCTTTCTGACTTCACTGACTCGCTCGTTCGAATAAGGAAGGACCCACACTGATTGGTGATTAACCGCTCCGAGCTTCTTGACCTGCCTCCAAACGGAAACCCTGGCCCGTGATGGACGTGACGGAAGCGTATATGAAAAAAAGAGCCATCTCATGTAACCATTGTTACCTGGAGTAACATGAGAGTCAATCGCAACTTTCTTCTGTGGTCGTTTAATCAGTGTTTCGTTTCCTTTTTGCCGCCAGCAGGATTGGGACGGAGATGAGTTGCGATGCCACAGAAAACACAATGAGGGTGCTCAGTGAAAAATCGTACAGGATGCCCATGAACGCACTTCCCACAAACCAAAACAATCCGTAGCCTGTGTTAAACACACCGAAAGCAAAGCCGAGCCTGTTCGTGGGAACCATGCCGGCAATGGCGGCCCTCATTATGGATTCCTGGGCTCCCATGCCCACGCCCCATAATGCCATTCCCGCGAGTGCCCAATAAAATCCACCCATGAACACCAGCGGAGCAAAAAACGATGACAGCAAGATAGCTATGATCATTACCGAAAAGCCCAGCCTGTCAAAGAGACGCCCCAAAAGGAGGGCGGCTAAGGCATCGACACCCATTGCCACCGCATAAAAGATTGGAATCCAGTAATCCGGAACTGCGGACACTTTTTTGAAGTGATAGGCTACAAGAGGAAAGTCAGCGTATCCAGCAGCAACGCAGCCGATAGCAATCACGTAAAACCAATAAGTTTTCGGAAAGCCATCACTCTGCAACTTGACCGAAGCTGGTTCAAGATCTTGAGGATTCGGGTACAGCTTGTATGCAGTGAAAAGGACGCTCAGCGCAATAAGGGCAGGGATAAGCAATAATCCGAATCCCGACTGATAGTCACCTCTGAAATGGAAAACAGCAGCCACGACCAAGGGGCCGAGAACGGCTCCCATCTGGTCTAGAGCCTCATGTAGACCAAATCCCCAACCCCGCCCAATCTGGTCGGAAGCGCAGGAAAGCATCACGTCACGGGCAGGCGTTCTGACCGCTTTGCCCATTCTTTCCGCAACCATCAGGATAGCCGCAATTTCCCAGTGCCCAGCCAATGCCAAAAGAGGCACTGCCAACAGGTTCATGCCATAGCCCAAAAACACGATGGCCCAATACTGCCTTGTTTTGTCAGCAAAATAGCCTGATGCCAGTCGCAAAGCATATCCTACTAGTTCCCCAAATCCGGCAAGCACTCCCACTACCGTTGCGCTTGCTCCCAATGTTGCCAAGAATGGTCCTGTTATGCTGCGGGCTCCCTCATATGTGAAATCCGAAAATAGACTGACCACCCCAATCAGGACTACGAACTTTGTTGCGGTCACCGGTGAAATGTCGCAGGATCGCCTTACTGCATGTAATTGTTTTTTCATGAGTTCATGATCTCCATGTAGGATGAAGCTCTTTGGCCGTATTCCGAGTCATCTCGCTCAATGGATTTTCAGGACAAAAGAATATCTTGTAGAGCACGAATGAGACGATTCCTGCCACTATTGGTGTAAGAAACCATGAGATCACGATTTCCTTCATGTCAACGGTTTTGATTCCTCTGGCTCCTCCCGCTCCGCCGACGCCTCAGATGAGAGCTTGGTTCATGGAAGTCGGGTAACCCATGAAAGCGCATGTGTGAGCGGTAATGCTCTGAGCCACTTTCGCTCCAACTCCCATGTTTAGATCCAGTTGCACAATCCCCTTGCCGACCTTTTCGAGAATCGGACGGCCCAAGGTCAAGGCTCTGACGGCAATAACGATGCCGCCGATGAACCCGGCCTGCATTTCAGTGGTGAGCTTGAGTCCGAAAAAAACGCCGACAGCGTTACCCGTGTTGTTCGCTCCCAAGGTGTACGCCGCGTAGCAGCATCCGACCACAAGAAAATATCCCAAGAACTTCTCGGCTCGTTGAGATCGGCCCTTCATTATCCAGTCCGTCAGATGGGTAAATACATACCCCAGAATGGCCGCTACAATGGGTGTGGCCACCCACGTCACACACAAGAAGATGATAGTCGTCCCCCAGAAGACCGGAGCGCCCATGGCCAACGCTGAACCGACAACAGAGAAACAGGCCAACTGGGAGGTAGATACCGGCCATTTCGTCCAGGTATTTGCCGCGGTCACTACGGCTGCTGTAAACATCATGGTCATAGCACCGAGAGGGGTCATGTCCTCTCCTCTGATTATCCCGGTGCCAACGGTAGCGACCACATTGTGGCTTTCAAAGGTGGCGCCGAGCATGGCAAAGATTGCAATCAGGATGGTCGCTGTTATCGACTTTGGGTCTGTTTCCCGCGCTCGCACCTCCGAGACCAATACCTGTAATGAACTGAGAACCTGCTGTTCCGCGAAACCACTCCACAGCGCTTCCATATCACTGCCCATAGGCAATCGTGAGGTCTTCTTATGGGACTTCAACTGCATATCCCCTATTGAAACGTTGAAATGGTCCTTGATTGCCATCGGGTAGGTCCTAATACCTCAGGTAATGCCCCTGTAACGTAACCGATGAATTGTGGGAGTTTCCTCGTAGAAGATCCATCCTCTCTCTGATTTCTGCAAACGCAATAGGACGAAAGTCCCAGCAATCCACACCACCATCTAGTCTTCCCGGTTTGGTATAATCCAGCCCGTGGCAATGTCCATGTAGATGCCACGTTCCTCTATCCTGTCCAGGCCACCGTTTATGTGGGTGGTGTGCTAGCCAAAGATTTTGGCCCTGCACATCGATCGTCATAGACTCCGCGACTTCTACCCAATCCAACGAAAGAAGAGGAAAGGGGTCTGCATTGCCCCTAACTAGAATCTTGTTTCCATGCAGTTGTTTGAATATTGATAAGATTCCGAGCGAGTACCCGAAATCACCGAGATGGTAGACGGTGTCACGTTCACCCACAACCTTGTTCCAGTTCTGGATGAGGGCTTTGGTCATTTCTTCTATGCTAGGGAAAGGCCTTTTTCTGAGCTTCCTGTAGTTTTCACCAAAGTGGGTGTCAGCTGTGAAAAAGACATTTGTCATTCTCTTCCCCTTTCGAGAGTTACGCGACCAACGCTGCAAATAATGACTTTCTTCATGTAGGTGGTGACCATTCCATCGTTCTTGATAAGAAGCATGGCGGACCGTAGCCGATGTAGTGCGAAATGCCTCTTCGGAGACCATTACCCCTAACGGGCCGTCCAGTCAAACTGCCCCAGTTGAACCCCACCCCCATCTCTTGGTCCTATTTTGGACAGAGAACGTACCCGTAGCAGACCCACCCGCGGGCCCGGCAACGGTCAGTCGTGGTTGTAACACACTGCCTTTCCCGTCCCACCACAGTGCCACCCTCACAACAAGTGCAGCACTGATTGCCATAGCTGCCATCCCAAGGAGCAGCTTGAGCCATGACTTCGGCGGGGGCCAAGATGGTCAGTATTGCCAAGATGACTGCCAGGATCGTTTCCATAAATACCTCCTTTTGTATACACGCGAGATCCACAAGAGCATACCACGGGTCCTCGACCTAATTTCAATGCATTCTTTGTCGTCCGTGACGGTAATGTTTTCCTCTTGGCGGTAGTAGCTTCACGCTTGCGGTAGCACTCAACTCCTCTCAGGGGCTTACCAATTATCAGTTCCTCGCTTCGTATGGCTCGGAATGACCCTTGTGTCTCCGCCAGTTTGCCTCATATAGCTCCGTGAGTTCTTCAGACCTTAGAAAGATGATGTTCTCAGCGTTGCTCTCTTCGGCTGCCCTGGTGAAGTTGAACGATCCGGTAATCACCACGGCCCGATCAAGAATCATGACCTTGTCATGAGCGAGCGCATGATGCCCATCGATGTACGTGGGTATTCCAGAATTCGCCAGGAAGGTTGCCGAAGTATACTTTTCAGCTCTTTGGCTCTTATCGAGAATCACTTCGATCTTCACGCCTCGCTTGTGTGCATCGACCAGCGCTTTAGCAATGGGAACAGAAGTGAATGAGTAGGCCTGGACCAGAATTTGGGACTTCGCGGATCGTATCTCACTGACAATCGCTGCGGCACAGCCGCCCTTCGGACTGAACAAGACCTTGGTGGGCGCGTTGTCCAAGATGAGATCAGCCGAGTAGGCAGGGGTACAGATTACGGCTACAAAGAGGACGAGTCTTGCTAACGCTCTGATTGTCATGCTCCCACCTGTCCATCAGTTATTGATCCTTATCGAGATTGCACAGCGTTCCTGCTGCGAGTTCCGCGCTGGAGCCCTCCTCTCGGTTTCCTGGCGAGGCCCCTTCGTTCTTGGGAAAGACGCTCATGTGGACTGTCTAACTGTCATACTCCAGACCCGATCCTACGATCTCCGGCGATTCCAGGCGCAGGTCGAGGCCCATAGCGTCTGATTGACGCTTTTCGCGACCGCATCTCGTCGGTGGACTATCCTCGCGTAACTTCACCGCCAGATCGTCTTTAGAACGACGAAGGCGCAGAGGAACAAGGTCAGACACAAAAAGAAGAGCGAATAATGGCACAGTTCTCGCGCCATCTCTGTCTGACGCAGTTTCTTTCTCCATCCCTGAAGAAGATTCATCCTTACCATCGGTCTACTCCTCCGTAACGTTCCATCAGGTCGCTGTGGTCCTCAACCCGCACTGCCGATTCCGTTCCCGCGTCGAGAGGATTCGGCAATGCACCCCTCACACATGGTATACGATATTTGTCGCTGGAATCTTTCACAAGCTGGCCCTTTTTTCTCACCATCTTCGTTCATGGTTTACGGCCTCACGTTTCCGGCACTCGGCAAGTGCGTGCGGTCAGCTCCTGAGTTGTTCACGTGAGTCGCCTCCAGTCGAAAACGAGAGGTTATAGGACCGGTGCACCAGATCTGCCCTGGGTCTTTGACGCGATGCTCCATACAGCAACGGAGAGTCCCTGAAACACCCTGTTTAGTGACTGGGAATTCGCTCGGTCGGCGGACAGCTTCGCCTATGAAGCGACCGGCGCTCAAAGTGAGCCTTGTTCGCACAGCCATTGATTTCTTTGGCCAATTTCCATTACGGAGACGCTGTCATGCGCAGGTAGACCTTGTTCAACTGACGGTCGGCAATAATTGCTATCTGACGTCCGGGTGAAGCGTAACTAAACTCCAATGGTGTCAGCTTGTTAGGCTTTGCTCTTTCACCCTCTTCGACACGGGCCTTGTGCCGGCCTATACGGACCACGTTTTCTTCGCGTGGGTAACCCGATCGCGCCCGGAGTTGCGACGAACCCTGCTTGCGACAGGGATCTGACTCTCTTTCCGGCGCTTTGACGGCACTTTCGCGGCTTTCGGGGGTCTTCTCGCGATGCGGGTGCAGCGCCGGAATAGAGAGAAGACTTTCTCCCAAAGATGCACATTCTCGATCTGGCCGGAGCTCAGGCTGCGCTTTCAACCCAATCTCCTCTGGGCATTCCACAAAACCGGAAGCCGGGACGAGATCGGCTAGCGGCAAAACGACGGGCCTCCGCCTCGGAATCTCTATTGCGCCAGGTACTGTACCCAAATCTCGTACATCGTCGAGTATGGCACTCAACAGCTCGTTGACAGATAAGCCAGCGACCTCCAATAGGTCCGCACAAATCGAAACGCGTTGCAATGGGTACCACCGCTCGCCGATCCAGAACCTCCAAACTTGTTTTCTTTCCCGGATGAGGAGACTGCGGACTACTTCCGAAACTGCGGACTCACTTGAGCCTCTGGGCTCACTCCTCCCTAATTCCTTACCATAATAAAAGACGAACGGGGAACGCACTTCTGCCGGAATGATCATGAGAGAGAGTCGCTCCACGAGGCAGTCAGAGACCTCGGCGTCCTTGAGTTCGACAGATTCGCCAATAGGCAAGTCTTCAGCAATTTTGGCCAGAAGATCCAGGTCGGCGGCGCAATACGGACAGGCTTCCAGGTGCTCCACAACTTCCTGCCATTCATAAGGGTCAAGGGATTTCTCAACAAGCCCCTGAATCTCCTCGGTCGTAAGGTGGACATAGTGTCGAACGATATTGATGCACTTGTACAGCTCTTTCTCCATAACGTCATCTCGACATCATATTCGCATCTCGCCAAAATTCGGACAGAATCTGGCCACTCCTCATTCTCTGCCGCATGGCTGTGGTCATGCTCTCCCGCCCACCACAAGACACTCTCGTTCTTGATCGCTCCTCCAGATCCATAAGGACCTTCATGGCGCTGAGCAGTGTCTCCTTTTACTAAATACGTGCCAAAGTCTCCCTTTCTTGCAGGAACACCGGCGGAGACCCCCTTTCCGTCCGTAATTCCGGAAAAGATAGAGAATTCGGTGGAAGATTTGACGCGTCGGTCACGTATACCCTATTGGACACTGTCGCCCGACAGACCGTGTCTCAATCAGGCCGAATCAAGCGCAGACCGGCAATTTCCATATAAGGAGGATGCGGTTGAGAAAGAAACGAATCCTGATCTGTCAGAGCGAGTTAAATGAGCGACCCCACCTGCAAGCGGATGCCTGTGAGCTCCTTTATGAGACGCAATTGGTGAGTACTGGAACAGCCGCCGTACGGTGGGCGCTTCAAGCCTTGCCTGAATTGATACTGATGGATATTGACTTGGCTGCTCCCATGGAGGGCATTGAAGCCGCCATGGAGATACGGAGCCACCATGACATACCGGTCATTTTCTTGTCGGACAGCGCGTGTCCGGACACGTTGTCAAAGGCCAAGCTAGCAACGCCTGCCTCTTATCTCGTGAGACCGGTGTCACCAGCCCAGTTGTGGGCGGCCATAGAAGTGGCTCTATATAATCAGAGCGGAAGCCAGCTTTCGGAAAGGCCCCTCAGGGCACCATCATCCACCATTATTCCCATCTGCTCGTACTGCAAAAGGGTGCGTGATACGGCAGGCGACTGGCATCAGATAGAAGAATACCTGAAACTGCACTTAAACACCGTCTGCACACACAGCATATGCCCAGCCTGCAAGAAGGCTTCATTTCCTTGACCACTTATCGAGGAACGGGCCCTGCTTACTGTCGGCTTTGAAGGAGATTGACGGACTCAGAGGCCTTCGGTCATCTTGAGGCGAACGGAAGCAGTTCTTCAGGACAGTTTTCTCTCAGGCATGTCTCCAGTCTGCTCGCCGCATCTCTTAGCCAGCGGCTGATCGTAGACTCGGCGACGCCTAGCTTCAAAGCAGTCTCCGTTTGAGTGAGACCCATGAGGCCCACCATCTCCAAAACTTCTCGGTGGGACGGATTGAGACGTTCCCAGCATTTCCGGATGCATCGTCTAAGCTGCCATCTCTCCTCATCGGTAAGCTGGTTTTGGACATTAAGCACGTGATCTTCGGTAGGGTCCGACGGGTTCGACCATCCGGGGGCTAGTGGGTTGATCGGATTGTTCTTTCTGTTAACGTCTCGGAGGTAGAAGTGCGCGTTCCATTGAACATATCGGTAAAGCGATTTTCGGCGAGGTCCGTCATAGTGAAGCCATTTCCAGAGCGGAGATTCTCTCCCTTCCTTGTCGCTTCGCATTCGCCCACCGTAGATCAGTCGAATAAGAATGCCCTGGCTTTCATCGTCTTCGTCCACCGGAATGCGTCCTTGGGACCTACAATACGCGGCGTTCCATTTTCCTATCACTCGCCTTACGACGGGAAGAAAGATCTCATAGAATCGTGCCTCGGCCTCCTTCTGTCCAGCGAGAACGCCTTGCACGAGGGAGATGGTCGCGTCGGTGGGCGGGACTGCAATCACGTCCTCGAAAGTCGCGCTCTGATCAGACACGCTGCGCTCCGTTTTCATGAAGGGCGCATCCAGACCTGCGCAACCGAGCGGACCCGTAGCGCACGGTAAAAGATCCTAACCACAGGAGTAGTGATTCGTGTGATCCGAATGCCTGGCCAAGGCCACGAAACGAAAGCTCAGTCGTACTCAGTCGTTTCATGCCGCCCCCGCGAACATGTCCTGGCCTCGCCTGAGGGACTTCTTCAGGATGGCGAGCGTTCTTTCAAGATCCTTGATACGTCGCGCCTGCGTTCGGCCCTTGATGCGGAGTCCATGTATTTCGGTTTCAATCAACTCTATTCTGCGAAGCTGCTGAAAGAGGAGTCTCTGAACATAGGCGGCATCCATCTTGCCATGAAGCAAGAACTCCCTCATGGCAACTTCGAGCTTGGCTCCCTCGACAATTGCATTGACCGGCACCCGGCCTACCATTATCCGTGCTGTTATGGCTCCAACCAACGAGCCCAGCAGTGCTCCGCCAAAAACAAGGACAAATGTTCCTCCCACAACTCCGAACCCACCTTTGGCAACTGCCCCTCCGCCTAGCAAGGCAAGGCCTGCCATACGAGCCGCAGCCCCCTTCAGGCCCATTGCCTTTCCGACCAGCCCCCCAATAAGCGGAGCGGCAGCACCTACGACAAGGGCTCCGAGAGCTATGCCGACAACGACCGCGAGGACTATTTTCGTGCGTCGCCCCGTGATCGAGGAAACCGTCGATTTGAGGCAGGCATCGAGGTGATCCGGTAGTGACTCTTCCAATCCGAGTTCTCGTGACAGGCGCTGAAGAAACGGTCGTCGGACTTCGGGGTCCACGCGCAGACACTTGCCACCCCCCGCGTCGGTCACCGCCAAAGGTTCATATGGTTGAAAGGCGATAACCTCCAGCAGCACGAGGCGCCTATCGATTGAGCGGGTTCTCAGACGGACCAGTGCCTCTTTCAGGTCCTGCTGGTCCAGGATCTTGAGCGGGGGTTCCTCGGGTCCCCCGGCCGCCACAGAAACACCCTCCCTCTGGAGGCGTGATCGCCATGCCTTGGACCAGGCGATCTTTTTCTGACGATCTCCTTCACTCCGGTCCGACCTTGTCTCTTCGTCCACTAAACGACTTTGCAGGGACACCACGGCGGAGGCAGCCAGCCAGTCAAGACCAAAGTGGCCATATTGACCGCCTACTCCCGTTGCC
Source organism: Desulfomonile tiedjei (assembly GCA_016212935.1). GTDB lineage: Bacteria > Desulfobacterota > Desulfomonilia > Desulfomonilales > Desulfomonilaceae > Desulfomonile > Desulfomonile tiedjei_A. The sequence goes on from JACRDE010000582.1 coordinate 11,417, forward strand.
TCTGAGCGTTCGGACTGCAGCTCGCCAATTCTTAGAAAAACCTCATCGGTATCCCCCGGAGAAAAGATGTCTATGGAGCGACCGCCCACCCGCACCGAGGCTAGAGACTCTCCTGTCCCGGGACGTCCCTCGGCTGATGTTTCGATGCATTCGCGACCGGACAGGGGAATCAACAGCGGAGAAGGGTCCGAGTCTTCAATGCTGACCGGACTGCTGTCCGGGTCGGACAATGCCGCCCTTTGGGCCTCCAAGAACTCACCGCAGGACAAGCCCAATATGCGCATGACGCCGGGTTGGGATGCAGTCGGTTCAAGCGGATACCGGTGGTCGCCAAGCCAAAACCATAGGCGACCTGTCTTTCGGGGCCGCCCGAAGTGCACCACCTTTCGCGATGCGGCCTGGTCTCGCTGGCTCATCGCGAAAACGTCGTCCTCAATAAAGGCTTCCCGGATGATGTCCACTTCTTTGGCACAGGAAGAACAGTGACTGAGATGCTCAGCAGCCAGTTCCTGCTCCACTCTGTCAAGGCTGCCTTCAATATAGGCCTCGATCTCATCGTTGGTCAGATGCAGATGATTCTTTAATAGGATGCAGATGTTTCGTAGGTCTTTGTCCATGATCCGCCCAAAGAAAACGTCGTCAGCTTTAGGTTATCCGTGATGTCCCGAGTCGTGCTGGCGCGGTGATCGCTGAAAATCCCGGATGGTCGGCTGCACGTTTTCGAGTTCCCTATAATGAACCGATAATCTGCGCCGCCGCACACGGAAGGCTTGCCGTTTGTTATATCTACGGTTTTGGGCCCGTGTCAAGCTTCGACCGACCCGGAGCGGGTCTCCGAGCGTCAGAAAAAATGAAGAACAATATGGAAGATCCGGTGCGGCTATTGCGTAGATACATACGTAGGACGACAATCAAGGTTGCTCGGGTGCGCGGTGCAAGGTCCGAATGTCAATACCGACTGGAAGGACTGTCAAAAGGAAGGGCTCAAGCTTCTTTGATACCAGTGCCTATTTGAGGATTCACCTCTTGTGCAGGATCACCGCAAGAGGATCTCAGGGGCTATGGCAGGTAGGGCGCCAATACTCTTTCTAAGAGCCATTTTTGCTTGATTTGAAAAGCACGGTGTGCTATTGATACAATTCTTTATTTTCTTGCAGACAGCCATGATCGTCAATGTGGCTGAGAAAAATGGGACAATCCGAAAGCAACAGCGAGCCGGAGGTCTCGTTGGGAGCGACGGTCGTCGGAGAACTCAATGCCCGGACCCTGTGAGAAGCATTGACCATCCGGCTGGAGCCGTCACAAAGACCACCGAATGCCGCACCACGTGTATTAAGCCGACCTTCCTGCCCACGTGATTCAGAAAACCAGCGGATGCCGCAAAATTTGGATCGGGAGGCGAGCCAGCGATTGCCGTTTTTTCTTTGGACTGAGCTGTGTTGTTTATGGGAGGTGAGGAGTGAGTTCGTGGATAGACCATTGGTTGCTGCATATTGAGGGATGGCTCGCCAAGCGCGGGCTGCCGGCTGGACCTGACGCCCTGATAAATCGGAATACCATCCTGGGGCTCGTCCTGGGCGTCCTGGGCGCGGCAATCGGGTGGGTTATTTCGGAACCGTGGAGAGAGGGCTTTTCATGGGTACGCGAATACTTCATCTGGGCTGCAGTCGGATGCCTGATCTGGCTTTTCGTCGTTTCAAAAGATTTCTTCTTCAATAGAAGTGCCAAGCTCCTTGTAAAGAAGGCACTTGCCCCCGCGTACTGGGCTCCCCTGGCCATACTCTTGGCCGCGGCTCTCGCTGAATTCATCGCCTATGCCGGATCGCCGGTCACCTATCGACCGACGCTCAAGATTTTCGTACTCGATGTCTCAAGCAGCATGCACGGGGCTCCCTTGGCAACACTGAAATCGGCCATAACAAAGTATGTGGAGGCGCTCAAGCACGTTAAAGGCCACGAATCGGTCAGCCTCGCTTGCGTTTCGTTTAGCGACAACGCGACACTCATTTCAGATCCCACCAAGGATTTGACTACCTTCGTCAATAGAGTCCAAAACATCACAGCTACTGGGTACACCAACATGGCCGCGGGTTTGAACAAGGCCAAGGATATCATTCAGAAGAGTGGTGAGTCAGCGGCATCTACAGACATTATCATGGTGTCTGATGGTCAGCCGAACTTGCCACGGGGCGACCCATTGAAGCCCATCTGGGACCTGCAGCCATATTTCAAAGCACGCGGGGTAAATATCTATGCCATCGGTGCTGGCCCAGATTATGACCGTGGGCTGCTCGAAGCGGTAGCCCGCACCACGGAAAAAGGCCGATTCATGGCCGCGGATAACATAGGTGAACTCGTCGAGATTATGGGTAAACTCGGTGGAGGTACGATCCTGGGGACAAAAGACGTTCTTCCATTACTTTACAGAGTTCTCGCTTGGGGACTGGTGGGGATCTCCATCGGACTATGTTGTGCGATTCCAAGAAGAACCACTAGGGCTCTGATGTACGGCGCCGTTGGAGGAGTAGCCGGAGGAGTGGCTGGAGCACTAGCGTTTGCCGTGTTGCACTCCTTGTTCAGCCTCGTCGGGATCACCTCGGGGGTTTTTAACCGGATGGCAGGTTTCACCATACTGGGGGCCTGCGTGGGACTCGGATACACCCTTGTGGAAGCGGCAACGCGACCTGCATGGCTTCGGGTTCTGAGCGGCCATCATGCTGGAACGATCATGAGTCTTGACCGCCCGGAAATGGTACTCGGAAGCAGCGATAAAGCGGACCTGACCATTCTAGGTGACCCAGAGATATCTGAGAAGAACGTTCGGTTTGTCAGATCCGGAAGAGAGGTCACCGTCGAAACCCTTGGCCCGACAAATCTGTCTGTCAATGGAACAGATCTTAAGAAGGCCGTACTGCAAAATGAAGACACCTTCATGGTTGCGGGGACAAAATTCCTCTTCCTGAATAAACTAGCAGGCATGGCTAGCAGGAAGGTCGCTTGAGGGCATTCCTGTGTCGTGTCAGGGCTCGACCGTGGGGCCCCAAAGAGGGGGACTGAAGTAACGGGCTCACATGGGTGAGTCACCAAGATAAAACGATGCGGAGGATGTAATGGGTGAGTCATGTGCGGTAGGAATTGATCTGGGAACCACGAACTCTGTGGTCTCCATATGGAGGCATGGCCGGGTCGAGACCATTCCCATCCGGGGATTCAACAAGACCCCATCTGTCGTATCATTTGACGATGATGGCATCCTGGTGGGAGAGGAAGCGAAGAGCAGGTTGGATGTCTTCCCTGAAACTACCGTGGGATCGGTGAAGCGCTTCATGGGTGACAGGACCAAGACCCCTTATGAAATCAACGGGCAGAAGTATACGCCCGTGGACATTTCCGCTCTCATTCTGAAAAAGCTTGTAGAAGGTGCTTCCGAGTATCTCGGGGAACCTGTCAAGCGGGCTGTCATAAGTGTTCCAGCATACTTCAACGAAGATCAAAAAGAGGACACCAAACTTGCAGCCGAACAGGCCGGCCTTGAGGTGATGCGCCTGGTAGCTGAGCCTACGGCTGCAGCCCTTGCTTACGGGTTCCGGCAAAAGAAAGATCAGCTCCTGCTGGTTTACGACTTGGGAGGCGGCACCTTTGATGTGTCAATTCTGAAAGTGGAGGGAGACGACTTTAGAGTCATTGCGGTCGACGGTGATGCCCGACTGGGCGGCGATGATTTTGACGAAGCGATTATGAAGCACCTTTCGACAGTGTTTGCAGACAAGACTGGCAAAGATATAACAGGACAATCTTCCAGGTTGGGCCGAATCGCCCTTCAGAAACTCAAGGAGCAGGCGGAGAAGGCGAAGATCAAGCTAGCGCTCTTTCAGGAGGCAGAAATCAAGATTCCCGATCTCCTGGGAGTTCCATTTATAGAAAAGCTTACGAGGCCCAAGTTCGTCGATTTGATCCAACCATTTCTCAACAAAACGGTGCAAAAGGTCGACAGCGTTCTGAAAAGCGCAAAATTGAAACCGGATCAAATCGATCGTGTGATTCTGGTCGGAGGATCGACGCGAATACCCGCTATCAAGGATATTTTGAAGCAGAAGATCGGTGATCCTTATACGGCCGATAATGTGGACGAAATTGTCGCTGCGGGGGCTGCAATCTTTGCATATTGGGATGATCCCGATCATCCGGGCATAGACGACCGACCTGCGCTGCCTCGAGACGTTACCGCCCATGCCCTCGGAATTGAGATGCTGAAGGATGATTTTTCGGGAGTCTTTTTTCAGCCCTTGATTGACAAGAATACCGAATACCCATGCAAAGGCGGCGTGACGGGATTCAGTGTGACACCCTACCAAAAATCTGTGCTCATGAAAGTCTATCGAGAAAGTCTTGCGGGAGAGAACTGCAAGGGTGACCTAAGCCTGCCAATCACGGTGAGACGTGAGCCTGTGCCGGCCATGGCTGTTTTCGACCTTGACAGGAACGGCATCATCCATTTTACGGCTGTAGAAATGCTCGTTTCTGAAGGCGCACAGGAGAACCTCAGGCGATCGTTGGCAAGAAAAGAAGCGAAGAACAAAGTAGCTGAAATGGAAAGATCGCTCCAGAGCTATTTCGAGACTCAGGCGCGGCAAGGGCGCGTGTCCGATTTCGAACCACTGGATCGTTTTATTAAAGACGGATGGGTCCGAGCGGAAGAGGTCAGAATCAATCCTGGCATAAAAAGCTGAGTGGTATGCACTTTTTGAAATTCGAGGGGAGGTATTCAAATGGCGACAGTGAACAAAGAAGAGTCTTCCGGAACCCCCATTGAGGAAAAAATTGAAGATGAGGGTTCACCGATTGAAGAGAGAGCCGAAGATGCAGCAACTCCTATAGAAGTTGTGGAGGAATCATCTCCTGAAGCGCCAAAGGAAGAGGTGGTTCAGGAACCCAAACCGGAAATAGAGGAAAAGAAGAGTCCATATGTGGTGGGTATTGACTTGGGGACCTCCACTTCATCGATAGCCGTGTTCGACGCGACCCCCGGCATTCGGGTCAAGGACGCTGCCAAAGTGCTTTCCATAGAAGGAAGCAAATTCATGCCTTCGGTTGTGCACGTCATGCCTGAAGGAGGGGAGATCCTGGTAGGAGAGCAGGCGAAAGACATGATGCTCATCGACCCAGAGAACACTGTGGCTAGCATAAAAAGAGAAATGGGTGATCCATCTTACTGTAAGGAGTTCGAAGGCATCGAGAACAAGAAATTTTCCCCTGCAGACATCTCTGCGGAAATACTCAAGAAGCTTGTTCAAGAAGCAACATCTAACGGTCAATTCGATTTTCAGGGTCCAGTAATAGACGCTGTCATATGCGTTCCCGCAAACTTCGAAGACAATAAAAAGAGAATGACCGAGCAAGCAGGACAACTTGCTGGACTCAATATTCTGGAGACGCTGCACGAGCCTATTGCAGCTGCGATTGCCTATGGAGCTGCCAACGACGCTGATCAAAAAATTATGGTCTATGATCTGGGAGGTGGCACGTTTGATGTTTCTATTCTTGAGGTCAGAACCAAAGCTCAGGGAGATGCAACAGATGGCGACAAGTGGAAGGCAAGATTCCGCGTGCTTGCCTCGGAAGGAATCCCGAAGTTGGGGGGAGATGACTTCGATAAGCGAATGATGCAACTCGTGCAAGATCGTTTTTGCCAAAAAACCGGTCTCGATCTGGACCTGTTTGATCTGGGAAAAGATCAATGCGGGGGCGTAAACAAGAGAACTCTGAGGCATGCGGAGAAGAAGCTGAAACAAGCCTGCGAGAGAGCCAAGGAGGAATTGACCCAATTGGCAGAGACGGAAATACGGATTGTTGATTTCATGAAAGATGGCAAGGGTGATATCCACGGCCTCGAAGAGAAAATCAGGCGAGAGGAATTCGAGGATGCCATAAGAGATCTCATCGCCAGCTCTGAGGCTGCTGTTCACAAGGCCTTGGACAGCGCTAAGCTGAAAATTGACGACATCGATCGAATTATCTTAGTCGGTGGCTCCACCAGAGTCCCGTTGGTGAAGCAAATGATTGAGGAAATGTTCGGAAAACCAACATATACCGATCCCGACCCTGATACCGCTGTTGCGAGAGGAGCGGCCATATGGGGAGATTGGCTGTCGCAACCTAAGGGCCCAGGTGTAGGTATAGAGCTGATCAATCAAGTGACTCACCACCTTGGCATAGCGCTGCACGGTGGCAAGTTCCACATTCTCATCGAGAAGGGACGGGAATTGTCGGAAGAAGCTCCAGAGGCTGCCGTGGAGCAGGAGTTTGTTACCAGCAGAGATAACATGACATCAATGAAAATCGAAGTTTTTCAATCTTCAGACCAAGTGGAATATGTAAGTGATGAGCCTTGCACGTATGTAGCCAATATCCTCTTGGACGGAATACCTCCAGCCGCAAAGGGGAAGGAACGAGTCAAAGTGTCATTTGCCGTGGACCGGCAGAATCGTTTGCGTGTCCATGCAACTTGTCTCAGCGATGGAGCGGTGACAAAGTCACTGGACAACATAAAGATCGTCTGAGTTTTCAGATCATTCGTAGCCCGCACGACTGCGAAAGGTGGTGACCATGACTTATGACAAGCAAATGGCTGAAGGAATCTCAGACGACAAAAAAGTAGAGGACGCAAACTGCGACGAAGCAAACACTGAGGGTTCGCCCAGCGACCTTTCGCTTCAGGGCAGCCGAGTCGAGGTAACCGATGATTTAGAGATGGAGATACCTCTTAACTGGACATCTCCAGAGTCCGCTCAGTCCGAGCACGAATCGGCCGAACCGGTGCTGAATACTCAGACTCCATCTTTGGCAATTGAATCGGGCCAAGGTGCTTTAACGGGGGGCGGGCATCTTGAAGTTGCTCGTGCCTCGGGCGGAAGTGTGGCGCCCTTTTCTGCACCGGAATCTCCCATGTGGTCCGAGTCTGAGACGGAGGCTTTCCCCAAGAATAAATGCGAAGACGGTCTCGATTCGGCTGTCCAAACGGAAGGATCGACATCCTATGAAACTTTGCAGCCGAATGCAGCACAAGAGGAGTTTCCGGAGCTGCCACTGCCGTCAAAGGAGTCTGGAGAATCAGTCTGCCAAGGCGAGGAAGAAGGCGGATCTACTCTCGTGCCCCTCAACTTTTCGCTCATACAAACAACTCTTTTTGCTTTTGTGACAGAGCTTAATGAGCGATTGGAAAGTGTCGATCACTATTCGCATGTCCACCAAGGACCTTTCAAACAACTGCTCCAATCAATAGCTGGGCTGTGCCAGCCATTGGAGGTGTCCCAAAGGCCGGCGGATAGCGTGACGCAGAGCGTTCGGGATGAAGTGCACCAGATGATAGGACAACCCCTTGAAGTATTCCGTAACTCATGTTCGCAGATCGGAATTCCAGGCTGGCCTGCAAAAGCCGTGCACGAGTTCATATTTGAACTGGCAGAACCACTAGCTGCCGAACAAAAGCGCTTCAGCCACCTTGGTGCCACACAGTTCCTTCTAGAGAATATCCAGAGAGCTTGCGAAGCCAACATGTCACAGGAGTCTGGACCGGAAGGAACCGCTTCGACCACTAATCTGGCAAGAGCAGTGGTCAACGAGCTGGTTACCAAAATAAAGACAACTTATCCTGATTTCGCCTATTCGGAATTTGTGCCGGAGTTGCAGGACGTGCTAACGCCTGTAATTCCGGCTCAAAGCCGATTCAGACATTTTCAGGACTGGTATTTGAGATGGAAGGACACAAGGGAAAGATTTACTGAGAGACTAGTAGAGCTTAAGACACAATGCCGAGAGATTTTTGCTCAACAGGTTTGGCCTGAATTTGAAGGTCTTTCGGATGAACACAAAAACAAGCTTGGCGATAGAAAGAATGGCTTGGCCATCATTCTGGACATGTTGATCGAAGTGGGAAATATAGAAAGCAGCTCGTTGGATCCCTCTGAATTAAGTGAACTCCCGGAAGAACCGAAGGGATGGGCGGATTTCGCGGCGGCAGTGGCTCAAGTCAAATGGCCGGATAAGTTAGCAGTTCTGAGGCAGATGGCAGAACAAAACTACAGAAAATTCAGAGATATGCAGGCACTCGCCGACCAAGAAAAGGACTTATTCTTCTCTTTTCTTAAGGACGATTTTTTCGACATCATTCACAACTTAGAAGACAGCAAAATGTTTTCTCAAGAACTTTGCGAGGAGCTCAAATCGGCCTACCCGGAAAATACCACTATTTTTGGCTGGTTCGGTATCTATGATCGCTTGATAGCTGAGATGGAGACATTGCTGAAGAATTTCTGCGTCACCCCGATCAATCCAGCCAGGGGGGATCAGGCTGACTTCAAGCTTATCAGCCCGTACGGCACCGAACCTGATGCCAAACTCAAGACGGGTCAAGTGTGTGAACCGGTCTATAGAGGGTATCAATTCTCCGATATCAGTCTATTGGAAACCGACACTTATGTCGTTGAGAAAGCTCGAGTTATCGTGGTCAGGAACTAAGCCAGGAGGTAAGGATATGGGATTGCTAAGCGATCCGGAACACCCAGTACTAGGAATTGATCTGGGAACCACTTTCAGTGCTATCGCCCGGTGGGACGGTTTGGGACCTGAGGTCTATGTCGGTCTTGAAGGCACTTACACGACTCAGTCGGTAGTTTACTATCAAGAAGACTGTGAAGACGGTGATGAGTATGTGGTCGGAGAGCTCGCATACCAGCAGACTCTTATCGAGCCTCAAAATGGAATTATTGGCGTCAAGCGGTTAATGGACAACAGGGATTATGCCATCGTTTTGGGCGAGACCAAACCTAAATCCCACAATCCGGTTCAAATTTCCAGTGAAATCCTTCGACGATTATATAAAGATGTTGCCGAGAAATTTCCCGGAGGCAAGTTCAAGGCCAAGGGACTGGTCGTGACCGTTCCCTATTATTTCAGGGCCAATCAGCGAAAGAACACCCGCGAAGCAGCCGAAGCAGCAGGACTGCCCAATGTGTTGGGAATCGTTGATGAACCCGTTGCTGCGTCGCTTTCTTATGCTTTCGATATGCTCAAGAACAACGGCCAGAAAGATCACCATGAGAAAATCCTCGTTTTTGACCTAGGAGGGGGGACTTTTGACCTCACCGTGTTTGACTATCGTCAGACCGCAGACATGTTACGATTCGAGGTTCTCGGCGTCGGAGGAGATGACCGCCTCGGAGGCATGGACTTTGACAGGTGTATTGCAGATTATCTCATATCCAAGGAAGGAATCGAACTCAAGGGGTTTAATGACAAGGAAAAAAGGCGCTGCGAGGAAAAACTTTTGAAGATTGCCAGAAAAGGGAAAGAGGCTCTTGCGGCAACTAAATCGTATCAACTGTCACAAGATGGCATCCCGACAAGAAAGGGTTCTTTTCTAAGTACTAGGCTTACGCAAGACGAGCTGCAGGCGTGCATTTTGGATTATCTGGCAGAGGTGGCTGATATAGTCCTTCAGACTTGTATGTTTTGCAACGTGATACCTGCCCGCAGGGTTGTTGACCGCAAAGAGATCAAAGAAACAATTGCGACGAGAGGAATTGATGGACTTCGTGATTACTTCGCCGATCATAAGATTACACGGGTCGTTAGAGTGGGAGGATCGAGCAAAATGCTCTTCTTTCGCAGACTACTGGAGGCCATGTTCGGTGCTGACAAGGTTTATTCTTCAAGGAATCCAGATCTTGCCGTGGTGGAAGGAGCTGCTATCTATGCTGCCTATCTTTACGACCCAGAAGTCCTTGGCCGCAAGGTCGAAATCATTCACCGAAATAGTCATGCATTCGGAGTAGCAGTCAAAGGCGGTCATTTCAGCCCACTCATTGGCAGGAATGTTCCTCTCCCTGCAAACGCCCAGAAGTGCTACACACCGGTAGTCGACAATATTACCGAGTTGGAGATCAAGGTGTACCAGGGGGAATCCGATCTCGCCAAAGACAATGCCCATGTGGGAACGGTCCACGTAAGAGGGCTTCCTCCCAGACCGGCAAGGACTCTGGACATATGGATAACATTCGACATGAATTCTGAAGGGCTTCTTATGGTTACCACAGAGGTCAAAGAGAAAAATCAAACGCTGAGTCTTGACGTGAAACCACTTGAGACACGATGAGCTAACACGAAGAGCCTGATGACAATGAATCTGCCTGAAAGCTTGCGAAATGAATTCGATCTCGTACAGGATCTCAATGGTGGCAAGATACTTGAGTGTTACCATGTCTGGGACAAGAGCGCCAAGAATGACAGAGTCATCAGATTGTTACCTTCACAATTTGGAGAGGACGTCTTGATAGGGGACAGATTCTCCAAGTTTTTTATGAAGTACGCATCAATCGCGCAATGCTGTATTCCAAGAGCCATCGGACTCAAGAAACTTGGTGCAACATTCTACTCAGTTGAGGAGTTTGCACCCGGCATTCCCATTACCAAGGTAGAATTCACGAGACTCGATACAATTCAGAAAGTCAAGATTTTCAGAGAAATTTGCGAAGCGCTTCATCACGCACATACGAAGGGAGTATTTCATCTCTGCATATCTCCCTCAGACATTCTTGTCAGCGACGATGACAAAGTGAGTCTCGTCGGATTTGGCACGGCTGTTTTCTCAGGTACCGAATACGTTCAAAGGGTAGGTGACGAGAATAAGGAATTGGTGGCGCCTGAAGTTCTGGAAAGAATGGCTGCTGGCCCGGCATCTGACGTATTCAGCCTCGCCGCTTGTATAGCCAAGGTTTTTCCCTTTCTCGGTTCTCTTGAACTTATGAAGAAGGCCTTGGATAGAGATCCATTAGATAGATTTCAGAAGATTCTTGAATTCCAGCAAGTTCTGGGGGAGATCTTCCCAACCTCTCATGGAAAAGAGGGAGGCCAAACGCCTCCCCCAAGACCGCAGTACGTGGATCTGGCGACCATTCCTCCCGGTGCGAAGATACTGAATGCCAATACTCACAAAGTCTACGGGTTCACTGCCGCTGAACGGGGTGTAACTGTCCAGTGGGAGCCCGAATTGAGAATCCTAGTCGAGAAGGACGGTTACCTTCGGCACAGGGCAAAACTCACGGCAACAAGGCCCTCGAATAAGATTGAGAAGACGTTCGAACTCAAGCCTGTAACAGCTTCGATTACCTCCACCCCCACAAGGGCGCTCGTTACGGATAGAAATTCCGGGGAGAGGCTGGCTATGACCTCTGAGTCGAGCGTTACGCTCGTCCAATACAATCCTGCTCGCGATATCTGGATCGACAAAGATGGTTACCATTCAGTGAGATTGGATTGGGCTGGCCGAGTTCAGGATTTCACTCAACATCTTGACCTTTCCGCATCAGTTGTCTCGTTACGGATACACACTGATCCGGACGGAGTCAAAGTAGAAGTGGATGGTAGATTTGAAGGACTTACGAATTCAACGGGGCTTGCGATTAACGTCCCTCATGGAAAAATCGAGCTTACACTCTCGAAAGTTGGCTTTAGCACGGAGACGCTCATTCAAAACGTAGACGATGGTTCCGTAGCAGCAATCGGACCGATCAAACTGACCCCATTACCCCTGCAACTCTATACAGACCCGCCTGGAGCACAGGTGAGCCTGGGGTCCAGTGTTCTCGGAACAACCGGACCAGATGGTCTTTCAGTACCTTGGCACCAAGGTCCGATAACAATTAAGAACGATGGCTACCAGACAATTGTGAGGGAATTCCCAGCTACATTACCTGGACTGCAAGTAAACGTCACTCTGGTCAGGTCGATTCAAGAGCCGATCCACCATAGGCGAAGCATGCTCTGGAGAGGAGCTGCGACATTATTCCACGGCATTGGGACGCTAACAATCAGCATCCGAATGCTACTACGTTGGATGTATCCTAGCGTCTACCAGCCCGAACGAAAGGACGTCTTTTGCAATACAAATTGGGGCATTGCGAGAGATGACATTCCAAAGGACGAGGCCAAGCACAAGAAGCTTGTGCTATTTAAGAATCGCTGGGTCACGAAACAGGAGCGATACCTTCTCCGAAAGCAGTTGAGTACGTACCGGCTAATACGTGCAGTAGCTCTGGCCCTATACTTGCCAGGGCTTATTACATTGTCATTCTGGATTAGCGCCATGCCGGATTACATTGGTTACGCAGGCGGTTCTGTAAGTTTTGTTGCAATCATATTCACCGGGACTAGGCTCTGGCGTTTTGAGCGGTGGGCAATGGTTGTCTCCAGGATTCTTTGGACGCTTCTTTTTGTTCCGGTCATCATAGTTCTCTTGGTAGACGGGCATGTGCTACCGCTAGTTATGCTTGTAGCATTATGGCTGGCTCTGGTATGGGGCGCCTTTGGTACCGCTGCCGCACGCCAGATTTTCAATGAGCCGGCGTCCCAGGCGAGATCTTGAGCTGACTTGTTGATGCTGTCCGCATCCTAATTGATTTCAGCAGAGTATGGTTCGAAGCAAGAGTCCACAGGGGAAGTGGCTCACGACACACAAAGAGGTTCCCATGAGGCTCCCAGGAAATTTGAACAATGAGTTTGAGTTCATCCAAGATTTGAAGGGCGGAAAACTGCTCAGATGCATCCTTGTAAGATCCAAGAGCGACGGCAAAGAGAGCGTAATTAAGCTGCTACCCTCAGAATACGCTGGTGATAAGGGCATGGAGGAGCGATTCCGTACCTTCTTCTTAAATTACAACCAAATACCATCCTCCGGAATTGCACGGGGAACTGGTCTCAAAAAGGAAGGAGAGGCTTTTTACTCCATCGAGGATTACTGCCCCGGGACCTCTCTGATCTCAAAAAATATCGAAGAATTGGGAAGAGAGCGCTTTATTGAAATCCTCTCTGAAGTGTGTGATGTCCTCAACTTTGCTCATAACAAGGGTGTCTTTCACCTTTGCATTACCCCGCGAGACATTTTGGTGGATGACAGTGCTTCGGTCATGGTCGTGGGGTTCGGCGCAGCTGTTTCCGCAAAGACCGGGCGACTCAATGAGTTACCCGCCGATTATCGCCAGTTTTTGGCTCCTGAAATTTTACAAGGGGCAGAGCCTTCAAGAGCTGCGGACATTTACAGTTTGGCCGCTACAATATTGAAGATTTTTCCGAGCCTACGCCGCAATGACGTGCTTCAGAGGTGTCTGTCACAAGACCCTCATCAACGTATGGATAAAATACTATCATTGCAACAGCACCTGAAAAGCATAGTAGCGTCTGGTGACCATTGGCCGCCAGAACCAGATTACGGATCTGACATAGAGGAGACCAACAAGCGAAAACTAACGATCAGAATTGATCCATCGGATGCGATGGTCAAGCTGAGCCGTATCGGAGACCTCGATTTTCATCAAGTTGCTCCAGGTTGGTGCGAGATCAGCGGAACAATGGAGCAATGGCAGGAAGGCGTTGTCGTCACTATCGAAAAAAATGGATTTGATCCACGTACCCTTGAGCTTTGTGGCCTTCCGGAAAGAAGCGAGCTGCAAGTCAAACTCAGGCCACCATCGCAGCACATCACCATCAAGACTGCACCTCCAGGAGCTGAGATCAGAGTGGAAGCGACTGACGAAATTCTGGGAACAGCAAATGAGCCCTGGGGGCTAAAAGTTTGTTGGGAACCTGGAATGCAGCTGCTCATACAGAAGGATGGGTTTGAGCCGTATAGATATCAGTTTTCATCAGGACAGCCATTGCCGAGCACAGTACTAAGAATCACCTTGAGCGCAGTAAAACCCACCATAAGGCTTATTGATAACATTGTGAGCGAAATGCACAAAGTCAAGGCCATCCTGGGTAGTGACGACTTGAAGCAGCTCGCACTACCACCTGATGACGCTGAGATGGATGACATGATAGGAGAATTTCAGGATCTGAGGTTCCACTCCAGCCAGCGATATACTGTAATGGTGCTCGGTGAGTATAGCGTGGGTAAGTCTACCCTCTTGAATTTATTATTGGACTTACCGCCAGACAGACGCCTGCCGACATTTGACAAACCGACTACTGCAAAGCCAATCCGGCTCACCTTAAGGGGAGAAAATGATCCCGAGGCGTCATGGGTAATGGATGACAACGCGGAGATACAAAAGACGTGGGATGAAGCCATTTCGCAGGCTACCACAGGTACGAACGGCCAAAGGAATGACATCAAAGAGATCAAAGTGTACCTTGACCACCCGCTCCTGATTCAATCTGACATTATGGATATGCCGGGCACCGGAGCGGGCTGGTTCAAAGATCATCAGGAAATCACCAGGGAATACCTACGCAAGTCAGAAATGGCTCTGATAGTAGTGGGAAGAATGGAACCTGGCGACGATGCAGCGAAAAATTTCAGTCTAGTGCAGCGTTGGGCAGTCTCCCATACTGTAGTATTTAACGCATGGGGTTCTTTGGACGAGCGCAAAGACCGCAAAATCCGTATAGACCAGGGGCAACTGGAGACTACAGTCAAGGAGCTTTTCCCATGGGCCTTTCTAGTAGACAGCGGTACTCGTGTGTATGCCCTGAAGTGCATTGAAGCACAGGATAAAGGTATTTCGCTGACCCAGGAATGGGGCCTGGAGGATTTCAAACAGCATTTTTGCGAAAATTGTGTAGGAGATTTCTTAACCAAAGCGGGAGAGCGGAGAAAGGACATATTGCGAATTATGGTCGAACGGGCTCGTGGCTCCTCGGAGACCCTCGAAGACTGCCTAAGTGAATGGGAAGAAAGGCTGAGCAAGGTTGGTAATGAAGGACGAGAGATCCAGGTCCAGCTGAAAGCACTGTCAGCGGTGGAAAGAAGGGTTCGTAATAATGTCGGAGAGATCGCAGAAGGTCGGGCCAAAGAAATCCTTGACACGGTGTTTGGACAAGTTGAATTGTTCATTAATGAGAACGTACGCTGGGGCTTCGATTTGGCTCGTCATGCAATGAAAGGAATTTTCGACTGTCATGAACGCCAGGCACTAGAAAAACAGTTCACAGATAGTCTGATTAATAAATATTTGAGAATCAAAGAAGAAAATAATTGGCTCCAGCTAGCTCTGGATGAATTCGTTCACGAATGCTTGCCCATCTTGGAGAGAGAATGGGGACGATTCACAGAGGAGCAGGCACTCGATATATCAATGACTCAGACAACTGGAAAAGGATTCGACCTTCCATTCGAAGCAATCGGTAAGGCTGCCGTGGAAGGAGTGCAGGCGATGATGGCAAAACTCCTGGGAGCCGGGGCTGTGCTTGGAATTCTCCTTCTGATCCCAGGAAAGATCGTGTTGGACATCATCATAGCGCTTGTGATCCTGCTGAAAGGTGGAGATCCCCTGGAACGGGCTCGACAAAGTGCAATAAAGAAGTTCCGAATGGAACTGGATTTTCAAGAGATCGGATTCAAGCAAGAAATGGTCGACCTCATCATGACGGGGCCAAATGCAAGGATCCGGTCGGAGTGTGAGCGAAGATCATTAAATCTAGCGGACGAAAAAAATGAGGACATTGCAACGATCAAGAGAGGGATGGCGTGTATTGAAGGTCTCCAGCAGTCATTGGCTGAAATTGGTCAGGCCGACTCATAACGGCCATGGGTCACTTGCGATGAGAGGGGCTTGAATGAGGAAAAACCTTCGGTCTTATCCCATGATCAACCTTTGATGACAGCCATCTGAGTCATTACTGGAGAGAAGACCCGTGACCGACAGTATACGTGTGACCCTTCCTCCGATGAGCTTAGCCGATCCTCAGGATGAGGAATGTATCGCTCTGGACACGAGGCTTGGCGATCTCCCGGAGGCTGCCATTTGGTTTCCAGACAGGTCTGACGTGAGGAAATTTCGGACTGCTTTGGGGACAAAGGATTCTCACCGATTAAGACTGGAGACTCCCGAAGGCCCCTATTTGAACACGTGTCTCGTGCACGGGCTGCAGCTATTGGAGGAATTCTCTGATTACGATTATCTTATTTGCTGCCTTCACCCCACTGGCATGAGTGACAGGCGCCTCAGCGCTTTGCTGAAGTCACGTGAAGATGGCCGCCTAAACTTTTTCTTTCGCATATTCGATATTGCGGATTTGAAACAAGCTCCTGCCGCTGCGAACCCTGTTGGAGCGCTCTGGGATGATATCCGTAGAGTTTTCGCCAACAGCGCACCATGTCTGATCCTGGCGGATGATTGTGAACACACGTTCAGACAATGGCTGGCAAGGGTCTTGTGGTCTGTTTACTTTGATTACCACTCCATGAGGTTAGGCAAGTATCTGAGACACCTGGATAGCGAGGCGGATAACATCTTGGCGATTCTTTCTTCTCAGCCTCTTCAAATTAGTAGCGTGGAAAGCCTTTCCCAGGCCCTTCACCTGCGCAACAGGGGACAGGTGCTTCAGTCGGAGTTGGAAGAGTCCGAAAATCGGCTGGCGAGTTGCGTACGCACAAACCAGCGAATCCTGACAGAACTGTCTGGACTGTCCGCTACAGTTACCAACGATACTGCACGCAAGGTCTTCGGAATAGATATTATTAATCTGGGCCGCGAAATCTTGCCTGAACTTCAAAGATTAATCCCTGACATTCTTGAATTCTCCGAGGACCTTACAGCAACCGAATACGCCAACCTAAGAATTTTGGGGCAGAGGCTGGAAGAAACCTTGGTACAGCGGCCACCTTCTCTAGCAATAGTTGGACCTTTCTCCTCCGGCAAGACCACACTTCTTAACACATTGTTGTTCGGAATGGAGCAAGCAGTGTTGGACGACAATGGAAATAGTCACGAAGAACACAAGAGATGGAGAGCGTTTAGAACCAGTCAACAAGCCAACACTGCAATAGTGTCAGAAATGACTTTTGCTCCAAGCAATGCCGAAGAAAAGGTTATTTTTGAATTCCGCAATGAGATCGACCATGTTCTAGTGGGACCCGATGACAACGGAGATCTAACAATCCCCCTTCATGGGATAATGAAAGCGCTCACTGAATTGATACGCGATGGAGTTCTCAAAGAAACTGAGTTGAGATGTGAGCTTCATAAAGAGGAGGTTCGAAGGCGTAAGGGACGAATAAAGGTGGATAATCCAGATAGCGAAAAACCTTCGATTATAATTAGCGGGGATGACGAATGCATCAGATTGATAAACATCATTCCGCAAATAATGGGTGAAGGGCTTCACTTATACGACTCGCGATTCAAGGAATACGCTCTCTGCAAGTTGTATCTCTCGGCCAAAGTCGATATCAATATTGCGCAGCATCAATTTCCTCGCGAAATCAATCTGGAGACCAAAGAAGGTTGGCATAGGTTCCAGGGTGACGGGAATACAAGCAAACCAGACGTGGAAAGTTCAAAAGCATCATTTATCGTCAAAACCGCCCATGTTCAGCTTCGGAACCCATTTCTCAGACTTACTACCATTGCCGATACTCCTGGCACTGGCGCAGCAAACGATCGGCACCAAGTCGTAACACAACAATACCTGGGAAGGGCAGAGGGTTTGATATTGCTGCTTCCTACCAGCATAGTCGATTCGACTCGGGTTAGGCAAATTCTATCTCGTGTCGCAAAAGAATGCGAAAGGATGTTCAATGGACGAGGGATTCATTGCATCCGAAATGTGGCTTTCGTTGTGAACGTTTACGCAGGGCACGATAATACCGAGGCCAGGGAAAAGATTGAGCAATTCTCACGAATGATTCAGAACGAATTCCAGCTTGATGCGGCCGAGTGGCAAAGACATCGTTCAACACCAGAAAACAACTTCTTCGTAGTTAATCTCGCCGACATTGACAAGGGACAGAATCCAAGGATCTTCCCAGGCCTTGGATTTCCGTCACTCATACCTTTGAGAGAGTGGATAGAGAACCTATTCCGGACCGGAGGCTATGAGCAGAGATTCCGACGAGTATTAAACCTGCTGAATACGGAGTGGAAATTTAGCTTGAATCAATTGGATGAGCGAAAGAAGACTATTGCGGATGCAACCAAACGAAGGGAGAAGGCGACCGATATCCATCGGTTTGAGACACAAGAGCTTCCATATTTATCTGACACTCTTCTCTCAAATCTTGACGACTTCAAGAAGCGATTTGATGAAGGCTCTTCGTCGGTAGCTGCGAAGCTTAAGAGAATGCTAAATGACTTGGAAAGCCAGGCTACAGATCTGTTGAGAGATGATCTTAAATCTTGGCGGGCTAAACTACGGGATTGCCTGGATGACGCCAACCGCATTTTGGATCAATTTCAAGATGACAATTATGTCGAGACGTGGACTGAAGATATTCGTAAGAGAACAAAACAACTGGACGTCCAATTACCTCATCTTGCCGTTCCACCTTCTGGCGGCGTCCTCGGACATTGGGATATCAGAGATCGTTTCTCAATAGAATCTTACAATTCGATGTTTGACGAGAAGCAACAAGAATGGCCTAATATTCCCTGGTTCCAAAAGCTTAAGGAACTGTTCGGTGGCCAAGATAAGAGAGTCAGGTTGGCCCGGGACATCAGGCAGTTTTGCCAAAGCCAGTATGATCAATTGTGGGGAGGCCTGAGCACTTTCCTCAAGGCCTGTGAAGCGTTTGCAGACGGCACCGAGCACATCGTGACGGATCACATTGAGGCTCGGAGAAATGAACTCAACCGACGTACCAAGGATGAGACAAGCGTGAGCGAGGAATTACAGCGGGAATTAGATGCTTTTGGGAGATTTGAGGAGGAGCGTGCAAGACTTGCCAAGTCCCTTAGTCACCAACTTCAGCAATAATGGGGAAGATCAGTGAACGGCGACAGGACCCGACGGATAGAAGATCTGGGAAAGATGACAGAAGCTGCAGACAAAGTCATTCATGATTTCATGGCGGAACTGGCTCCTCTCATTGTCAAAGACGTTCACAAAGCCGAACTGAACATTCTGCGCCAAGAACTCCGCGAAAATACGCTTCCCGAGGAATTGGATTCATTCAAGAACGAGTTCTCCCAGAAAATAGACGATTGCCTGCGCAAACTTGGAAAAGTCGATGTCCTGACAATCCGAATCCAGGATTCCATAACGACACTGCGTGCTGAACTGACGAAGGATTTCAACAAGCGCCTGCTCGAAGGACTAGTTGATGAGCGCGAGTTTGCTCAGAATGTAGCTGAACACTTATCTAGCGAACAACAAAGGGCAAAGTCTTCTGATGTCCGGCTCGCCAAAGAGATCAATGACCTCAGGCAAGACATACTGGGGCTCGGACAGTCTACGGGAGAAGCAGACGAGAGCCTTAGGCAGGAGTTCTCTCGAAAACTACTCCAGCAAAGGTCAGATCTTGAAACTACTCTGAACGAAAAGCATCGCGACACACAGAAAGCATTGGAGAAACAGGTCGCTGAACTGCGAAAGGCGATTTCCAACGCTTCGTCGACTCAAACGAAACGACTGGATGAGTTCAAGGCCGAAACTACAGATCAGCTAAACGACATAAACGGGCGCATATCGGCCATTAAGCGAGAATTGGCGGATGCAAGAAAGCGAATGGATGGAGAAGTCAAGAGTCTAACAAAGGGAATAAAGGACGCTTCCGATCTGGGAATCTGTGGATTACTCATCGGAGTGATGGGATTGCTGGTTGCGCTATTCGTCGGTGGAGCCATGATGTGGCCTCAGCTGAAAATTTGGCTGGGGCGTTAGTCTCTCGTGGAGGTGTGGAGTCGTAGAAGCTGCATGAGACGAATCACAACCTTCAAAACGGGGCATCGAACGCACTTCATTGCTTTGCATATCCTGGAAACCGAGAAAGGGCCCGGCGAGTGCTTCGGATTGCCGACCCAGCGGAGCACATTGCCCCAGTCCTGGCAGGTCGTAAAAAGGCTGACACATGGAGGATGATCAATGGGTGGGACGAGTCAATCAAAGCTGTGCGCTGTCGTAGCGTGTTCCAGGTGCTCCTTCAGACGCTCGGTTCCTCTGTCAACATATGAGGATGGTACTTTATTGAGATGTCCTGAGTGTAAGAGCACTTTTCGTTACGAAGATCGTCTGGTCTTCGAGCAACACCCATATCCAGACATTTCTCCCTCCGCATTCATGCATCCGCTCGACAGATCAGCGATAAACACCGTTCGTAAAGTGCCTGGCGTAGACTTCGCTATACGGAAGATGATGGAGTTCGGTTATGAGAAGATCATTCGGGTCAACTCCATGGCAGATGACGTAAAAGTCACTCCCAAGACCTGCGGATTTATTCATGACATGGCCGAACAGGCGGCCAAGAGCCTCGGTGTGCAGATGCCCGAAGTCTACGTGAACCAGGACCCGTTTCCTAACGCCTGGACAATCGGCACCGAATTTCCCATGATCTCCATCCATTCCGGACTCATTGACCTCATGAACGAAGACGAGTTGTATACCGTTGTCGCTCACGAGATGGGACACATAAAGTGCTACCACGTTCTCTACCACATGCTGGCCAGTTTTTTGAGTAATGCTGCGGGAGCACTGGGAGTGGCAGGCTACGCGATCATTCCTTTGAACCTGGCTCTGTTGGAATGGTCACGGAAATCAGAACTGTCTGCAGATCGCGCTGCGCTTCTGGTCACCAACGACAAGAATGCGATAACACGTGTGCTCATGAAACTGGCCGGAGGCTCAGCGCGCGTCTCACGATTGATAAATGAAGATGAATTCATATCTCAAGCTAGCCAATTCGAGGAGTTGACCAAGGGAATAAGCCTCAACAACACATATCGGGTCCTGTCCAACATTTCCCGCACTCACCCGTTCCCTGTCCTTAGGGCTCACGAAATAGACCAGTGGGCCAAAAGCGAGGGCTATCAGGCTATAACCAACGGCGATTTCGAGAGAAAAGCCCCGGCATTGGAAAACAAACGGGAAGAAAATCTGATCTGCCCTCAATGCAAGTCCGTCATTTTGGCCGACGCTTCCTATTGTGAGAAATGCGGAAGCTCGACAAAGAGAATGGACAATCCGCATGGAGGCTCAGGCGTGGACGAGGTGAAAGAGATGACCAAAGCCGCCTGGGAGTGGTTGAAGGAGAAAGGCGGTTTGGGTGGTCCATCTGGTGACCTCCCGGACAAAGGTGAAAGGATCTGCCCTCGCTGCGGGTATGTGGCGCTGGAAACGCATGTTCTTTATTGCCCTCACGATGGGACTGCGATTCCAACCACT